>DASVDQ010000090.1 GCA_036381035.1 Trueperaceae bacterium
ACGAAGCCGAGCCCTGTGAAGATGAGCGCCCAGTCCTCGTGCTCACGCAGGATCGCGATCGCCTCCTCGAGCGTGAGGCGCAGCGGTTCGACCTGGGGCGCGTCACTCATCGCCCTCTCCCTTCACCCGCGCGAGCACGGCTAGCGCAGCGTCGTACGCGCCTAGGTCCACGGACACGAGGCCAGCCGCTTCATCTATCACGCCGCCGTGCAGGACCGCCTCCAGCGCCTCGACCAGTTCTGCGGTGGGGTCACGCGGCACGAGGTCATGCCCCTCTGTGAGCGCCTTCAGCGCTTGCAGAGCGTCCCCGAGGATCACGTCGGAGTCGTCCGGCTGGGCGGGGATGCTCATGTGGAACCGCTTGCCTTCGCAGAGGCGTTGCAGCTCCGCGCTCGCGGCGTCATGCCGGCGGCGCGCTTCTTCGAGCGTGAGCGTGAGCGACTCGACCGGGGGCGCGTCAGGCGCGGTCACGACCGGGCCTCCTCGGGGTGCACGACTCTGACTAGGGCCTCGGGTTCAAGGCCCTCGTACTGGCGGAGCTGGGCGAGGAGTATCTCGGCCTGCTGCCGCACGTCGCCTCGCCAGCCCCAGGGGTCGTCGCCGATGGGCTGGTACGCGCCGAGCTCCTCCCGTTCCTGCGCGAGCTCCGCTTCAACTTCTCTGCGGCGGGACTCGAGTTCGGCGATCTCGTCGTCGATCTCTTCGAGCTCGTCGAGGAGTTCGCGGAAGCGCGAGCGGGGCCGGGGGGTGAGCGTGTGGCCTCCTGTCTCGGCGGCCACGGCTTCGGCGAGGTCGGGGGCGAGTTGGTAGAGACGGGCGTATTCGGCTTGCACGAGCTCGAAGGTGGCGAGGGGGAGGCGTGGGTTGCGCGGGCTCACGGCCTGCTCCCGATCGTCCGGTCCACTTCCCAAAAGGTGACGTCCATCCAGGCGTGCACGTCGGCGTTGACGCGTGCGAACAGCCAGGCGAAGCACAAGAGGTTGATGAGGTACAGGCCGACACCCTCTCGCTCTGCACCGAGCACCAGCAGGGTCGAGCCAGATACGAACGCGCAAGCCATGACCCCCCAGACGAAGCCGGTGACTGTCGCCCGAGCCTCAAGTCGCTCCGCGAGAATGCCCAAGTCCCGCTCACTCATCGCGGGCCTCCTCCAGTTCGGCGTCACGACGACGATCAAGCTCAGCCAACAGGCGGTCGGCGAACTCCACGACCCGCTCAGGCTCACCGCCGTTGAGCAACCAGGCGCGGTACGCCTCACCGGCAGCGGCGCGTACCAGCTCCTCGCGCCGCTCGGCGCGGACCGACGACCGGTGCTGCTCCATCACCAGGTCGAACGCGCGCATGAGCGCCTCATCCGCGCCCGACTCCACGATGCGCTTGGCCTCACTGAGCTTGACGCCGGGCACGACCTGCCGCAACGC
>DASVDQ010000091.1 GCA_036381035.1 Trueperaceae bacterium
CCGGCCGGGACCCGGCGCTTGTCGTAGAGGTCGGGGAAGAGCTCGTAGACGGCCGCGAACCCCTCCTTGCGCCTGGCGCGCGCCGGCCTCAGGTAGGCGCCGAGGCCCAGGTTCTCCTCGACCGTCATGTCGGGGAAGAGCTGCCTGCCCATGGGGACGTGCGCGAGGCCGCGCAGCGCCAGCTCGTGCGGGGTGAGCCCGGTGACGTCCTCGCCCCCCAAGACGACGCGCCCGCGCCACGGACGGATCATCCCCGACACCGCGCGCAGGATCGTCGACTTGCCGCTGCCGTTGCCGCCGACCAGGCCCACGAGCTCGCCGGCGCCCACGCCGAGGCTGACCCCGAACACGACCTGCAGCTCGCCGTAGCCGAGGTCGGCGTCCACGAGCTCGAGCACCGGCTCCGGCGGTGGGGCGGCGTCCGGCGACGCTGCCGCCGGCGCGGGGGCCGCGCGGGGCTCACTCATCCTCGTCGACCCCCAGGTAGGCCTCGACGACGCGCGGGTCGCTGACCACCTCCCGCGGCGCCCCCCTGGCGATGAGCTCGCCGAAGGCCAGCACGTAGACCTCGTCGCAGAGCTCCGTGACCGCCTGCATGATGTGCTCGACCATCACGATCGCCATGCCGGTGCGCGCCAGGCCGCGGACGAACTCGATCATGTCGCGCAGCGCCGGCGGGTTCAGGCCGGCCATCAGCTCGTCGAGGAAGAGCACCTGCGGCTCCGTCGCCAGGGCCCGCGCCAGCTCCAGGCGCCGCCGGCGAGCGAGGTTGAGGTCGCCGGCCGGCTGCAGCGCCCTGTCGCCGAGTCCCACGGTGTCGAGGGCGGCGCGCGCTCGACGCTCGGCCTCGCGCCTGTCGGCGGTGCGGAGGAACGCGCTCACCAGCACGTTCTCGAGGACCGTGAGCGCGGAGAAGGGCCTCTCGACCTGGAAGGTCCTGCCCATGCCGAGGCGCGTGCGCGCGTAGGCGGGCAGGCGCGTGACGCGCCGCCCGAGCAGCCTGACCTCGCCGCGGGCGCGCACGTGGCCGGTGAGGGCGTTGAAGAGGGTCGTCTTCCCGGCGCCGTTCGGCCCGATGAGCCCGACGATCGCCCCCTGCGGCACGCTCAGCGACACGCCGTTCACGGCCGTGAGGCCGCCGAACGTGACGGTGACGCGCTCAGCCTCGAGCGCTGCGGGCATACCGCCTCCTCACGAGCCGCCTGTTCAGCTCGCCCACGAGCCCGTGGGGCGCGAACAGCACGACGACGACGATGAGAGCGCCGTAGATGAGCAGGTTCGCCTCGGCGAACGCGTTCCTGAACAGCTCGGCCGCCAGGGTGAGCAGGGCCGCGCCGACGAGCGGGCCGAACAGCGTGCCGCGCCCGCCGATGATCGCGACGAGGGCGATGCGCACCGAGAGGTGCAGCTCGAACATCGGCTGGGGCTGCAGCGCGGACAGCACGACGCCGTAGAGGCAGCCGCCCAGCGCGGTGAGGGCGCCGGAGATCGCGAAGGCCCGCAGCTTGACGGCCTCGGGGTCCACGCCGGCGGCCTCCGCCGAGGGCTCGTCCTCGCGCACGGCGCGCATCTGGTAGCCGAGGCGCCCGTGCGTGATCACCGCCACCACCGCCAGCGCCAGCAGCAGGTACCCGAGCGCGAACCAGAACTCGACGGCGCGGTCGAAGAGGTCGAGCCCGAAC
The DNA here is from genome assembly GCA_036381035.1 of Trueperaceae bacterium. NCBI lineage: Bacteria > Thermotogati > Deinococcota > Deinococci > Trueperales > Trueperaceae > Trueperaceae bacterium. The sequence continues at coordinate 1,683 of DASVDQ010000091.1, forward strand.
GGCTCCTCGAGGTCGAAGATGAACAGGCCGACGGCGCCGCCGGTGAGCCCCCGCTGGTTGATCGCCACGAGCCTGAGGATCTCGGCCACGGCGATCGTCGAGAGCACGAAGTAGGAGCCGCGCAGCCGGAACGTCACCTTGCCCCACAGCAGGGCCAGGGCGGCCGCCAGCGCCATCGCCAGCAGGGCGCCCCACCACGGGGCCAGGTCCCAGCGGTTGGCCGTGACGCCGATCGTGTAGGCGCCCAGTCCCACGAACGCCGCGTGCCCCAGCGAGGTCTGGCCCGACCAGCCGCCCAGCAGGTCCCAGGCGCTCGCCCAGCCGGCCAGGAGCATCAGGTTGACGCCCAGGGTGCGGTAGTCGGGCAGGAGCAGGAACCAGGCCAGGCCGAGGAGGGCGACGCCGCCGAGGCGCAGCCACGCGCCCCGCGGGCTCATGCGCGACTCCCGTGCGGGCTCATGCTCGGCTCCCGAGCGGGTTCATGCGGCCTTCCCCCACGGGCTCATACGCGCTTGACCTCGCGCCCGAACAGGCCCTGGGGCCTGAAGAGGAGCACGAGCAGGAACGCGAACAGGCCGTAGGCGTCGCGGTAGCCGGACGAGAGGTAGGAGGCGCCGAGGAACTCGACGACGCCCAGCAGGAGACCGCCCCCGATCGCCCCCGGCACGCTGCCGAGGCCGCCCAGGACCGTGACGACGAACGCCTTGAGCGTGTAGCTCGAGCCGACGGTCGGCACCGCGAACAGCAGCGGGGCGAGGATCACGCCGGCGCACATCGCCAGCGCCATGCCGACTCCGAAGACCAGCGCGTGGACCCGCCGCGTGTCGATGCCGACGAGCTCCGCGCCCAGGCGGTTCTGGGCGGTGGCGCGCACGGCGCGGCCCACCTCGGTGCGGTTGAGGAGCAGCCACAGCGCCGCGATCACGACCAGCGTGATGCCGCCGGCGATGAGCTGCGCCACCGGCAGGCGCACGCCGCCCACGCCCACGGTCGCGGTGGCGTAGGGGACGTAGATCGAGGCCGGCTCGGCGCCGAACAGCAGGAACAGCGCGTTGGCGACGACCAGCGAGAGGCCGAGGGTGGCGAGCAGGGTGCTGTCGCCCGGCGCGTCGACGAGGCGGGAGAGGGCGATGCGCTGGACGACCCAGCCCGCGATCACGCCGCCCGGCAGGGCGATGGCCAGCGTCAGGTAGGGGTCGAAGCCGAGGTCGCGGAACAGCGCGATGGCGAGGTACATGCCGATCGCGACGAAGTCGCCATGCGCGAAGTTGATCACCCGCATGACGCCGAAGATCAGTGACAGCCCCACGCCGATGAGCGCGTAGATGCCCCCGATCAGCAGGCCGCCGGTGACGTTCTGGAGGAGCGGGACGAGCCCTTCCACCTCGTCAGCTCGCCCCGCTCCTAGGACCCTGGCTCAGCGCTCGGCCCAGGAGGGCGTGTCGACCATCGGGCTGATGACCTGCCCGTTCACGTAGACGGTGACGAACTGGCCGTCCTGCACCTGCTGCGCGACCGCGGGCAGCCGGGCCTGGTTCGTGTAGCCCTGGTAGTCGGTGAACGAGATCGGCCCGTAGACGGTGGTCGGCATGTTCGTGGCCTCGAGCGCGGCCCTCACGTCCTCGGGCGAGAACGACGCGGCGCGGCTGAGGACGTCGACGGCCGTGATCACGGCGGCGTAGGCCTGGGCCGCGTGGTAGCTGGGCGTGCGTCCGAGGACCTCGGCGAGCCTGTCGTTCAGCTCCTGGGCGCCGGGGTAGGGCACGTCCTTCGTCCACATCGTGGCCGTGTAGACGTAGTCGGCGGCCGGTCCGGCGCCCTCGATGAAGTTCGGCAGGGCGAAGCCCGCGGCGCCGCCGGCGAACACCTTGGCGTCGAGGCCGACCTCCTGGATCTGCCTGGCCAGCGCGACCGAGTCGGCGGCGTAGGAGACCATGAACACGATGTCGGGGTTCAGGCCCTTGAAGCGGTTGAGGATGGGCCTGAAGTCGGAGCCTGACTGGTCGTAGTCCTGGCGGTCGAGCACCGTGTAGCCGCGCTCCTCGGCGAGGAGGTCGACGGCGTCGGCCACGGCGGTCTCGAAGGCGCCGTTGCCGTGGACCGTGACGATCGTCTGGAGGTAGTCCTCGCCCTTGTCCGCCCTGATCTGGTCGAAGACGTCGAAGAGGATCTCGGCGTAGGCGAACGACGGCTGGTTGATGCGGAAGACCCACTCCGAGCCGGGCCGGGTGATGGCGTCGTCGGAGGAGGTGAACACGAGGAACGGGCGCTCCTGGCGCGTGAAGTACTGCGCCAGCGGGTTGGTGATCGAGGAGGAGTAGGCGCCCATGACGAGCGGCAGGTCCTGGTTGACGAGGCGCTCGGCCGCGGCCAGGGCGGCGTTCACGTCGGAGGTGTCGTCCTCCCACACGATCTCGACCGGCCTGCCGTTGATGCCCCCGGCGGCGTTGACGTCCTCGAGGGCCACCTGGATGCCGGCCTGGTGCTGCTCGCCGAACTCGGCGAAGCGGCCGGTGATGCTGGTGATGACGCCGATGCGGACGGGTTCCTGGGCCAACGCCACGCCGGCCATGAGGACGGCGAGGACGATGGCGACTCGCGACAGCATGGTTCCCTCCTAGCGCACTATGGCTTGTGGACTGACCCGCGAAGGTTATCACGCGTCCCGCTCCGCGCGGACCCCGCCGCGGACGGTGGGAGACACGGCGCGCGCGTCCGCGGGCGGCGGGTCGGGTGCGCGGGGTCACGTTTCACGGGGCCGCGCCGCGGCTTCGTCATAGACTCACTCCTCGACGGCGCCCCGGGCGCGGAAGGGACGTAGGCGGCATGCTCCTCACGATGCTCGGCGGCCTCGCGCTGTTCCTGCTGGGCGTCAACCGCGTCTCGGAGGGGCTGGAGGCCGCCGCCGGGCCCACGGCGCGGCGCTGGATGGCCGCCGCCACGGGCTCGCCCGTCGCGGCCCTCGGCACCGCCACGGCCGTGGGCGCCATGACGCAGAGCGGCACGGCGCTGGCCGTGACGGCGCTGACGATGGTCGCCACGGGCATCGTGTCGCCCGCCAGCGGGCTCGCGATGTCGGTCGGCGCCAAGCTCGGGGCCACCGGCGCGATCCAGCTGGCGGCCTTCAACGTCTCCGAGTACGCCCTGCCGCTCGTGGGAGTCGGCTTCTTCCTCTCGCTGTGGGGGCGTGGCCGCGCGCTGGGCGGCCTGCTCCTGGGCGTCGGCCTGCTGTTCCTCGGCCTCGACCTGACCGTCGACGCCATCGAGGGCCTCGCCGAGGGCGAGGTGTTCCGCCTCGTCATGGCCGCCGCCGAGCAGCAGCCCCTCTCGCTGCTCCTCGTCGGGGTGGTGCTGGGCGCCGTGCTGGCCAGCTCGAACGCCGGCGCGGCGGTGGCCATCGGCCTCGCGGCCAGCGGGGCGGTCTCGCTGCCCACGGCGTTCGCGCTGGTGGCGGGCGGCAACCTCGGCGGCACGTTCCTGCCGCTGGTCGTGTCGCGCGGCCTCGACTCGGCGGCGCAGCGCGTGGCGATCTCGCACGTGATCGTGGCGGGTCTGGCGGCCATCGCCGTGGTCTTCGCCGCCCACCCGACCGCCGAGCTGCTGGCCCTGCTGGGCGGCGACGGCGCCAGGCAGGTCGCGAACGCGCACACCTTCTTCAACCTCGCCGTCGCGCTCGTCGCCACGGCGCTGGGCGGCCCCGTGACCCGCCTGGTGGCGCTGATAGTGCCGACCAGCGAGGACGACTCGACCCCGAAGTACCTCAGGCGCGACGCGCTCGGCGACCCCGCGCTGGCCATCAAGCTCGCCCTGCGCGAGACCGTGCGGATCAGCGACCAGGTGGCCGTGATGGCCGAGCTGGCCGTGGCGAACCTCGGCTCCGGCAAGTGGGACCCGGGGCCCATAGAGGGCCGCGAGGCGAAGACCGACAGGCTCACGCGGGAGGTCGTCGACTACCTCGCCCAGCTCCGCAGCCAGAGCGACGAGCAGAACGACGCCAGCGAGCGGCTGATGCTGGTGGCCACCGAGCTCGAGAACGTGGGCGACCAGATCAGGCGCCTCTACCGGCGCGAGCAGCGCCTGCGCCGGGAGGGCATCGAGTTCAGCGAGCAGGGCAGGGCGGAGCTGGTGTCCACCGCGGCCATGGTCCTCGAGAGGATGAGGCTGTCCTTCACGGCGCTGGCCACCGCCGACGTGGAGATGGCCAGGCAGGTGATCGAGGGCCGCAAGGCGCTGGAGGAGCACGTGGCGGACATGCGGCTGGCGCACCTGGCCCGGCTCGAGGCCCGCCTGGCGCAGTCGCGGGCGTCCAGCTCCCACCACCTCGAGGTGCTCACCCTACTTAGGCAGGTCGACGCTAGCGTCACGCGGGTGGCCGGGTGGATCCTCGACATCTACGCGCCCGCTACCGACTGAGGGGCGGCGACGCGGCCGCCGGGCCGAGGGCGGGGACGTGCGATGATCCGGGCGGAGGTCGAGGTGGGCGACTCTCGTCACCCCAACTACCCGGCACCGGACCACTGCTTCGCGCTGAGGCTCGACGACGAGCTGGCGCTGCGCCTCACCGAGCTGCACCACGCCGCCGGCGTCTACGAGCTGGTGGAGCGCGACCGCGAGCACCTGCGTCGCTGGATCCCCTGGACCGCGACGGCCACGCGGGAGTGGGTCGAGGAGCTCGTGGCCGACGAGCTCGCGCGCTTCGGCGCGGGGCGCGGCTGGCGCGCCGAGCTGTGCTACCGCGGCGAGCCGATGGGCCTGATCTGGCTGCACGAGTGGGGCGGCGCGGGCGGCTCCACGGAGGTGGGCTACCTCGTCGCCAAGGAGCACGAGGGCAAGGGGCTGGTCACGCGCAGCCTGCGCGCGCTCATCGACCACTTCTTCGCGGAGCGGGGCGTGGGCCGGGTGGCCATAGGCCTGGATGCGCGCAACGAGCGCTCCCTGGCCGTGGTGCAGCGCCTGGGCCTGCGGCCCGAGGCGGTGCTGCGCCGCGTGATCGTGGTCGACGGCGAGCCCGCCGACCTCAGCATCTTCGGGCTGCTGCGCGAGGAGTACGAGCCCCCCGCCGGCGCGGCACGCGCGGCGGACCGGCCGCCGCGCTTCGCCCTGCGCGCCGACCCGGACGACGACGTCTACCTGGCGCTCTTCGAGCGCGACGACGCCGCGGACCTCTACCGGCTCGTGGAGGCCAACCGCGAGCGCCTGGCACGGTGGATGCCGTGGGCCAGGTCGGGCGGGCCGGAGGCGCAGGAGCGCTTCATCGTCGAGCAGGCCATGCCGTCTTTCGCGCGCGGCCACGGTGTGGAGGCGGCGATCTGGCGGGGCGGGGAGCTCGTGGGCGCGGCCGGCGTGCACGACGTCGACGCCCGGTCGCGCAGCGGGGCGGTCGGCTACTGGATCGACGCGCGCCACGAGGGCCAGGGCGTCGTCACGAAGGTCGTGAGGGCCCTCGTCGACCGCTGCTTCAGCGAGCCCCTCCTGGGCGGGGAGCCGTTCGAGCGCCTCGAGGTCCTGGCCCAGGTCGAGAACCTGCGCAGCCGCGCCGTCGCCGAGCGCCTCGGCTTCACCTTCGAGGGCGTGCTGAGGCGCCAGAACCTCGGTCCCGACCGGCCCGACATGGCCGTCTACGGCCTGCTGCGCAGCCAGTGGGAGGCGAGCGCCGCGTCCCCTCGCTCCGCCGCGGTCGTGTCCCGGTAGCCGCCCGCGCACGGGCTCACTTCGTACTCTCCCAGCGTCTGCCGCGGGCCGACCATCCCGGCCCGGCGGACCCGCTCGGTAGCCCATGGCACGGGCATGCCCGTCTCATGTGGGCAACCTAGGTTGAGCGCATCCGCCGAGGCACCGCCGACGCTCGGCGGGAGGAGGCACCCACATGGAGCGCCGCGAGGGACGTCCGGGGCAGCAGCAGGACCGGCGCCTCGAGGAGCTGGAGGCCCGCGCCGAGGCCATCGCCGAGGAGCTGAGCTACCGGGAGCGCCTCGAGTACGAGGAGCGCCACGGGGCGGGCAAGGACGCTCGCCTCGCCGAGGGACGAGGCGACCTCGAGCTCGACGAGGCCGGCGACCAGTCGTTCCCCGCCTCCGACCCGGCCTCCGCCGCGCGCACCGGCGACGCCAGGTCGCAGCAGCGGGCGCTCGACGCCGAGCTCGACGAGGCGCTCGACGACACGTTCCCGGCCAGCGACCCGCCGGCGATACTGGCGCCCAAGGGTCCCCCCGAGTAGGCCGGCCCACAGCACCCCACCCGGGGTGGGGTAGAGTGGGGCCATGAGCGAGACGACCACCGACCTCAGGATCGAAGGCATGAGCTGCAACCACTGCGTCGCCGCCGTCAAGGGCGCGCTCGAGAGGGTGCCTGGCGTCGCGGAGGCGCGGGTCGACCTCGCCACCGGCACGGCCAGGGTCGTCGGCACCGCCGACGCCGCCCAGCTCGTCGCCGCCGTGACAGGCGAGGGCTACAGGGCCGCGCCGCTGCAGCCGTGACCGACGCCGCGGACGCCGGCACGGCGCCGGCGCGGGGCGCCCCGGACGCAGACCACTGCCTCCACCTCGACCCCCAGACCCGCCAGGACGCCGCGCTCAGGCTCAAGAGCGTGCGCGGCCACGTGGACGGCGTGCTGCGCATGCTCGAGGACCCCGACGTCTACTGCGTGGACGTCCTCAAGCAGGTCAGCGCCGTCCAGGGCGCGCTGAAGAAGGTGTCCGAGGCCGTGCTGAGGGCACACGTGCGCGACCACGTCGCCACGGCCGCCCAGCGTGGCGACACCGAGGCGATAGTCGAGGAGCTCATGGAGGCCCTCAAGTACAGGCCGTGACGGCGCGGGGCGAGCTCGCGGCCGGCGTCGCCGCGGCGCTGGGCCGAGCGGCGAGCCGCGGCCCTGCGGCGCGGGCCGAGCGCCCGGGGGTCACGCCGGTTGCGGGGCCAGCGCCCGGCGCAGGAACGCGTCGATGCCCGTGAGCCCGACCCCGTAGCGGTCCGCGACGCCCCTCTCGACGGTGTCGAAGGCCGGCGCCACCGCGTGCAGCGTCAGCAGGTGGGTGACCACCGACCTCACCTCGGGCGCGACCGTGGTCACCTCGGCGCCGATGGGGACGTAGCGGACGCCCAGCTGCGCCCCCATGAGCCTCCCGATGCGGGCTACGACATCGGGGAAAGTGGCGCGCTCCGCTGCCAGGTGGACGACCTCGGCCGGCCCGGTACGCTCGTCGCGCGCCAAGTAGGCCGCGACGGCGGCGACGTCCGGCTCGTCCACGAACGCGGTGGCCTGCGAGCCGTCGCCCACGAGCTCGACGACCCCGCCGCCGAGCTGCGCGCCGACGAGGAACCCGATCCAGTCGCCCATGAAGCGCCCCGGACGCAGGATCACGTGGGGCACCCCGCTCGCGCGCACGGCTTCCTCGCCGCGCCACTTGTCCTGGAACACCCCGGGAGGGGCGTCGGGTCCGGCGCCGCCGGCCGAGACCAGGAGCAGCTTGTCCACCCCCGCCGACGCCGCAGCGCGTGCCAGGTTGGCGGTGCCCGACGCGTCGACGGCCGCCGTCGTGTCGGGGGGCGCCCGCTTCGTGCCGGAAGCCGTGCTCACGACGACGCGCACGCCCCGCAGCGCCGCCCGCAGGCTCCCGAGGTCGTGGAGGTCGCCGTGCACGACCTCCGCGCCCGCCCGCCTCAGCTCGTCCGGGTCCGTGTGCGCTGCGGCGGACCGGGCCGGCGACGACTCGCGCACCAGCGCCCGGACCTCCTCGCCGTCCTCCAGCAGCCTCTTGGCGATGCTCCCGCCCAGCGTCCCCGTGGCTCCCACGACCAGGTACATGACCGACCTCCTTCGCGGTCATGGGACCAGCCGTGGCGTCACACCGGCGTTACAGCGCGGGCGCCGGCTCAGAACCCGACGGCCTGACCGTCCTTGCGGTGGTCGCTGCCGGCCACGTAGCCGCCGCCCGCCAGGCGCGCGATGAGCTGGGCGCCGCCGAAGGCCCCCGCCTCGTGCGGCTCGGTGACGCGCACGTCGTGGCCGCGGTCCGCGAGCTCCTGCACGACCTCGGGCGGGAAGCCGGGCTCGAGCAGCAGCCGGCGGCCGCCCGCGACCTGCCAGCGCGGGGCGTCGCTGGCCGCCTGCGGGTTCTGGCCGTGGACGACCATCCGCAGCGTCACCTGGAGGTGGCCCTGCGGCTGCATCGGCCCGCCCATCACGCCGAGCGCCGCCAACGCCGTGCCGCCGCTCGTGAGCATGCCGGGGATGATCGTGTTGTAAGGGCGCGCGCCGGGGGCCACGGCGTTCGGGTGGCCCCGCACCGTGGAGAAGCAGTTGCCGCGGTTGGTCAGGGCGATGCCCGTGCCGGGCACCACCACGCCGGAGCCGAAGCCGCGGTAGTTCGACTGGATGAAGGACACCATCATCCCCGACGAGTCGGCGGCGCAGAGGTAGACGGTGCCGCCGGGGCGCGGCTCGCCGTGGCCGGGGTCGCCGGCGCGCCGGCGGTCGATGAGGCGGGCGCGTTCCGCCAGGTAGCCGTCGTCGAGCAGGTCGCGCGGGTCGAGCCCCATGCGCGCGGGGTCGGCCACGTGGGCGTGCGCGTCGGCGAACGCCAGCTTCATGGCCTCCACCTGGACGTGCACCCAGTCGGCGCTGTCCACCTCGAGCTCCTCGACGCCCGCCAGGCGGGCCAGCGCCAGCGCCTCCAGCGCGGCGATCCCCTGGCCGTTGGGCGGCAGCTCCCACAGCTCGTACCCGCCCACGCAGGCGCTCAGCGGCTCGACCCACTCGGGGGCGTGCGCCGCCAGGTCCTCGTGGGACATGGCCGCGCCCTCGGCCCGCGCGTGCGCGACGAGCGCGTCTCCCAGCTCGCCGCGGTAGAGCGCCTCCCCCTTCGTCTCACCGATGAGCCTCAGCGACCTGGCGTGCGCCGGCGAGCTGAATGTCTCGCCGGCGGCCGGCGCCCTGCCGCCGGGCATGAACGCTGCCGCGAAGTCCTCGCGGCGCCCGAGGTGCTCGACGGCGCGGGCCCACTGGGCGGCTATGAGCGGCGAGACGGGGAAGCCCTCCTCCCCGTAGCGCACGGCGGGGCCGAGGACGGTCTCGAGCGGCATGCGCCCGAAGCGCTCGGACAGCGCCGCCCAGGCCGATGGGGCGCCGGGCACCGTGACCGCGTCCCAGCCGACGCGCGGGACCTCGGCGAGGCCCAGGTAGCGCTCGGGGTCGAGGCCCAGGGGCGAGCGTCCCGAGGCGTTCAGGCCGTGCAGACGCCGGCCGTCCCACACCAGGGCGAACGCATCGGAGCCGATGCCGTTGCCCGTGGGCTCCACGACCGTGAGCGCGGCCGCCGTCGCGATCGCGGCGTCGACGGCGTTGCCGCCGCGGCGCAGCATCTCGAGCCCGGCCTGGGCGGCCAGCGGCTGCGAGGTGGCGACGACGTCGCCGGCCATGACCGGCTGGCGCGACGAGGCGTAGGGCAGGTCCCAGGTGGGTTCGTACTTGGCGTGGGCGCTCAACTTCTCCTCTTCCCTTCGGCCGGCAGCTCCGTCGCGCCGGGCTCCCCGTCCGCCTCGGCGAACCAGGCGCGCCACTCCCACGAGCTCTTGAGCACGTCGGCGAGCTGCAGGGTCTCGGTGCTCACGATGTCGGGGGCGAGGCGGGGGAGCTCCACGGCCACGAAGTCGTGCAGGGCGCGGATGTCGCGGTGGAGGGTCTGGATCACGACGTCGGCGGAGCCCAGCGAGACACCGACGAACCTCACGTTGGGGAGCTGCGCGAGCCTGCCGGCGACGTCGTGCACCGTGCCGGGGCGCGTCCTGATCAGCGTGATCGCGGCCGTGCTGACGCCCAGCGAGAGCGGGTCGCCGACGGCCGTGATGCGGATGAGGCCGGCGTCCGAGAGGCGGTTCACGCGCGCCCTCACGGTGGCCTCGGCGATGCCGAGGTCGCGCGCGATGTCGCGGTAGGGCCGGCGCCCGTCCTCCTCCAAGGCCACGATTATGCGCTTGTCGAGGTCGTCTATGCGCACGGGCTCCCTCCCCTGCCTGAACTGGCGCGAGCGCGGCCCGCGGACTACGCCGGTTCAGCCGCGAGCATAACGTGCCGCGCCGACCTGCGCATCGCGCGGCGTTCCGAGCCTTCGACGTTGACCATGCGCGGCGCTGCGTACTAGTCTTCGCGCGAAGGGCAAACGCCGGCCGTTAGCGACGACACCGCTCGTCGCGGCCGGCGCCGGGAGGGGAACCATGGTCGCGAGTCTCAGGCGTCATCTGGCCGTCGTCACGGCGGCGGTCCTGGTCACCGCCGCCCTCGCCCAGTCCACGCTTCGCATCGGGCTGGCCGAGGACCCGGACATCCTCGACCCAGCGCTGGCGCGCACCTACGTGGGGCGCATCGTGTTCGCCAGCCTCTGCGACAAGCTGTTCGACATCGACACGTCCGCGAACATCGTGCCGCAGCTCGCCACCGGCTACACGGTGTCGGAGGACGGGCTGACCGTCACCATCGACCTGCGGACCGACGTGGTGTTCCACGACGGCACCCCGATGGACGCCGAGGCCGTGAAGTACAGCCTCGACAGGGCCAAGAACCTGCCCGGCTCGAACCGCGCCAGCGAGCTCGAGCAGCTCGAGTCCGTGAGCGTGGTCGACGCCGACACCGTCGAGCTGCACCTGACCACGCCGTTCGCGCCGCTGATCGCGCAGCTCGCCGACCGCGCCGGCATGATCGTGTCGCCGACGGCGGCCGAGGAGCTCGGCGAGGACTTCGGCAACGCGCCGGTGTGCGCGGGGCCGTTCCGGTTCGTCGAGCGGGTGGCGCAGGACCGCATCGTCCTCGAGAAGTTCGAGGACTACTACCGGGCCGACGAGATCAACTTCGACAGGGTCGTGTTCCTGCCCATCCCCGACACCAGCGTGCGCCTGGCGAACCTGCAGTCTGGCGACCTCGACATGATCGAGCGCCCGGCGCCGACGGACCTCGGCGTCATGCGCTCCGACCCCAACATCGTCATCCCGAGCGTCCCCAGCCTCGGCTACCAGGGCATCACCATCAACATCGCCAACCCCGAGCCGCGCACCGACCCGCTGTCTTCCGACCCGCGCGTCCGCGAGGCGTTCGAGCTCGCGATCGACAGGAACACGATCAACGATGTCGTCTTCGGCGGCGAGTTCGTGGTGGGCAACCAGCCGGTGCCGCCGTCGAGCCCGTGGTACGTGCCGGAGATCGCTGTCCCCGAGCGCGACGTCGAGAGGGCGCGTCAGCTCCTCGACGAGGCCGGCGTCGACCGCGTGCAGTTCGAGATGATGGTCGCGAACAACCCCGAGGCGATCAGGGTGGGCGAGGTGATCCAGGCGATGGCCGGCGAGGTCGGCTTCGACATCACGCTGCGCGCCACCGAGTTCGCGACCGCGCTCGACCTCCAGGAGCAGGGCCAGTACGCCGCGTTCCCCGTCGGCTGGTCGGGACGCATCGACCCGGACGGCAACATCCACCAGTTCCACACCTGCGAAGGGGCGCTGAACGAGTCGGGCTACTGCGACCCGGAAGTGGACAGGCTGCTGAACGAGGCGCGGGCGGCGCCGACCATGGAGGCCCGCTACGACCTGTACCGGCAGGCGCTGGAGCGCTACCTGCCCGACAGGCACATCATCTACCTCTACCACACGGTCCTGTTCTTCCCGCACCGGGCCGACCTGCAGGGCTTCCAGGCGTACCCTGACGGTCTGATCAGGCTGCAGGGGGTGAGCCTCGCCCAGAACTAGCGGCCTGAGGTAGGGAGAAGCCAGTGCTGCCCTTCGTCGGTCGGCGAGCGCTGACGGCGATACCGACGCTGTTCATCGTGACGCTGATGGTGTTCGCCATCCAGCGCTCGCTGCCCGGCGACCCGGCGCTGATCCTCGCGGGCGAGCAGCAGGACCCGGAGGTCATCGCCTTCATCAGGCAGAAGTACCGGCTCGACGACCCGCTGCCGGTCCAGTACGTGGCCTGGCTGGCGCAGCTCGCGCGCGGCGACCTCGGCCTGTCGCTGCGCACGAACGAGCGCGTGCTGGGGCTGATCGGTTCGAAGCTGCCGGTCACCATCGAGCTGGCCGTCCTCTCTATGCTCGTGGCCGTGGCGATAGCGCTGCCCATCGGCGTGCTCGCCGCCGTCAGGCGCGGCACCGCCGTCGACTACGGCGGCACCGTGTTCGCGCTGACCGGCATCTCGGTGCCGAACTTCTGGCTCGGCATCATGCTGATCCTCCTGGTCTCCGTGCAGCTCGGCTGGCTGCCCGCTTCCGGCTACGTGCCGCTCTCCGAGGGCGTCTGGGAGAACCTCAAGCGGATGATCATGCCGGCGTTCGTGCTCGGCACGGGCCTGGCCGGGGTCCTCATGCGCCAGATGCGCTCCTCGATGCTCGGCGTGCTGAGGCAGGACTTCGTGCGCACCGCGCGCGCCAAGGGCCTGCGGGGCGCCGCCGTCGTCGTCCGCCACGCCGCGCGCAACGCGCTCATCCCCGTCGTGACGATCCTCGGCCTGCAGCTGGGCGCGCTGCTGTCCGGCGCCGTCCTCACCGAGCAGGTCTTCACGATCCCCGGCTTCGGCAAGCTCATCGTGGACGCCGTGTTCAACCGCGACTACGCCGTGGTGCAGGGCGTCGTGCTCATCACGGCCACCGGCTACATCCTCATCAACCTGGTCGTCGACGTGGCCTACGCGGTGCTCGACCCGCGGATCGGCGCGCGGTGACCGTCGAGGCCCTCCCGGCCGCGAAGGCCGGCGCCCAGGAGGCCGCGGCGCGCGGAACGCTGGGACGCCCGCTGCGGCGCCTGCTGCGCCGTCCCCCCGCCATCATCGGCGCCGTGGTCATCGTCGCGTTCGTGGCCGTGGCCGTCCTGGCGCCGTGGCTGGCCCCCTACGACCCGTCGCGCCCCGACTTCCTCGCCGTGCGCCAGCCGCCTTCGGCGGAGTACCCGCTCGGGACCGACGAGATCGGCCGCGACGTGCTCTCGCGCACGCTCTTCGGCGCCCGCGCCAGCCTCGTGGCCGGCGTGATCTCGGTGGCGATCGCCGTGGGCATCGGCGTGCCGCTCGGCCTGCTCTCCGGCTACTACCGCGGCGCCCTGGACGAGCTCATCATGCGCGTGACCGACGCCGTGCTGTCGTTCCCCTTCCTGATCCTCGCCATCGCACTGGCCGCCGCGCTCGGCCCCAGCCTGACGAACGCCATGATCGCCATCGGCATCGCCACCACGCCGACGTTCGTGCGGCTGACGCGCGCCCAGGTGCTCTCGGTGGCGGCCGAGGAGTACGTGCAGGCCGCGCGGGCTCTGGGCGCCTCCGACGCGCGCATCATCGCCAGGCACGTCTTCCCGAACAGCTTCGCGCCGCTGCTCGTGCAGTCCACGCTCACGATCGCTCAGGCCGTGATCGCCGAGTCGGCCCTGTCGTTCCTGGGCCTGGGCGTCCAGCCGCCCACGCCCTCCTGGGGCGGCATGCTCAACACGGCCAAGAACTTCCTCGTCCAGGCGCCGTGGATGGCGGTGTTCCCGGGCCTGTCGATCTTCCTGACCGTGCTGGCCTTCAACCTCTTCGGCGACGGCCTGCGCGACGCCCTCGACCCGCGAGACGAGTGAGGCGGCGCGCCTAGCGCAGCGCCCCCAGCACCCGCGAGCCGAGGAGCGCCAGGCCGAACTGCTCCCTGATGAACTCCTCGAGCGTCATCGTGCCGTCCTCGAACGTCAGCTCGAGGTTCTCGCCGGGCACGCCGTCGCCGTCGGCGTCGTCGAGCACGCCGTCCCAGGTCACGGCCAGCTCGCCGTCGATGGTCAGGCGGCCGTTCGTCAGGGCCAGACCGGTAGTTTCCGCCGTAGAGGGGTCGGTGACGGGCGCGAAGTCGGTGGCGAAGCCGACGCTGCCCTCGCCGTCCTCGGCGTCGACGCCGGCGTCGACGCGCAGCCGGCCGGAGGTCACCTTCCCGTCGGTGATCTCGCAGGTCGCCTCGTCGCGCGTGATGTCGAGCTCGAGGCTCGCGTCCCAGTCCACCCACGCCCGTCCGGCGGGCACCGTCAGCTCGAGGCCGCCCGAGCCGTCAGCGGTGGCCGTCGCCTCGCCGGCGTCGACGCTGAACCCCACCATGTCCACGACGAGCGTCGCGTCGCCGTGCGTCACCTGGCCGTCCAGGTAGAGGTCGCCCGGCTCGGTAAGCGTGCCGCACTGGTTCTCCGGCCAGGTGCCGGTCTGGTCGAGGTCGACCACGACCTCCCCGTCCACGGTGAGCGTGGCGTTCGCCCCGGTGGGCAGCTCGACCTGACCGCCGGCGGCGAGCGTCCGCGTCACGGTCGGCCCGGAGGCGTCCCAGTCGACGAGCAGCTCGGCCGGCAGGCCATCCGGGTCAGTGGTCCAGTCGAGCTCGAGGTCGTCGGAGTCGCCGACCTGCACCCAGGTGCCGCTCTCGGAGTCCAGCTCGTAGACGCCGCGAGGGAGCTGGTGACCGTCGCCCTCCGGCAGGCCGGCCGGCGCGATGTCGTCCAGCGCCTGGCCGAGGTCGGCGACCGCCGGGTCGGCGAGCACGCCGCCGGCCCCCATGCCCAGAGAGCTGACCCTGTCGGCGGCCTCCGCGGCCGTCATCGTCGGCCCGGAAGGCGTGGGGGAGCAGGCGGCGAGGCTGGCCGCGAGCGCCAGGGCTACCGCGGCGCGTGTGGCGTGTCTGCGCATATCTCCTCCGATCGCGGCGCCGGTCCTCCCCCCGGCGCTCCCTCGAGGCTGAGGATAGCGGGGCAGGACGTGAGGCGTTGAGCACACTCGCGTTTCCCCGCGCTCGCGTCCCTTCGTTGACAGCCCCCGTGGACGCGCCTATCATCGCGCTGTCGGCCACGACGCAAGAAGTCGCCCTGGGACGCGTTTCCGCGTGGCCCCGCGGGCCAGAGGGCAACCGCTCACGTTGGGAGGAACGGGATGAGAAGGTTCGTTCTGTTGTCGGCTCTGTTCGCCGCGCTAGGCGCCGCGGCGGCGCAGGAGCCCATCGTCATCGGCGTCAACCTCGAGCTGTCAGGGCGCATGACCGTGACGGGCAACGACACGCTCAACGGCATCAGGGTCGCCCACATGCAGCAGGACGAGGTCCTCGGCCGCCCGATCGAGCTCTCGATCTGCGACAACGCCAGCACGCCGGAGGGCTCGATCGCCTGCGCGAACCGCTTCGTCGACGAGGGCGCCGTGGCGGTGCTCGGCACCTACGCCTCCTCCCACTCGATCCCGGCCGCGGGCGTGCTGCAGGACGCCGGCGTCGTGATGGTGTCGACCGGCTCGACGAACCCGGCCACCACGCAGGTGGGCGACTTCATCTTCCGCATCCCCTACACCGACCAGTTCCAGGGCCGCGTCGCGGCCCAGTGGGCCTGGAACGAGGGGCACGGTGAGCGCGTCGCCATCTTCAGGCAGCAGGACGACGACTACTCGGTCGGCCTCAGCGGCTTCTTCCAGGAGGCGCTCGAGGAGATGGGCGGACAGACCATCGTCCTCGACTTCACGGCCAACACCGTCGACTTCTCGGCCCAGATCAACGACCTGCGCTCGTTCGACCCGACGATGATCTACTACACCGGCTTCTGCGCCGAGGCGGCGACGCTGATCCCGCAGGTCAGGCAGCAGGGCTTCGACGTGCCGATCCTCGGCGGCGACGCCTCCGACGACGCGCAGTGCCCCGAGGGCGGCGGCCAGGCGTTCGACGGCTACACGTTCACGAGCTTCGGCGAGCCCGAGGTGCTCTCGGGCGAGGCCGCGGAGCGTGCCACGGCGTTCGGCGAGGTCTACCGCGAGCAGTACCCCGACGCCGGCTTCACCGGCTTCGTGCTGGCCGGCGCCGACGCCTACAAGGTCGTCGTCGCGGCGATCGAGGCCGCCGGCTCCGACGACCCGGCCGCCGTGCGCGACGCCCTCATGCAGCTCGAGAACTTCCCCGGCGTCTCGGGCGAGATCACCTTCGTAGGCACCGACGGCACGCCCGCGAACCGCGTGATGGGCCTCTACGCCTACGCGGTCGCCGACGACGGCAGCTGGGAGAAGGTGGTCATCAGGGGCATCCAGCTCGAGTGAGGCGAGGACAGGCGCGCCGCGCTCACGTGCCGGCAGCGCCCCACAGGCGGCGAGGGCCCCCGGCGGCCCTCGCCGCCGCCTGTTATCGTGTTCGGGTACCACTCAAGGCTAGAGACGGGGTAGCAGCTTGACCACGCCAGCCCATGCCGCCACGCCGCACGGACCCTCCCGGCGAGGGGCCGGCCTGGCGCGCCGGCTCGCGCCGTGGTCCGCGGCCGCGGTCGTGGCCGCGCTGGCCGTGTGGCGCATGCTCTACCTGCACGGCGTCAACGACAACTTCAACGCGGCCTTCTTCGCCGGGGCCGTCGTGAGGTCGCTGCAGCTCGGCTCCCTCTACGCCCTCATCGCGCTCGGCTACACGATGGTCTACGGCATCATCCGCCTCATCAACTTCGCCCACGGCGAGGTCTTCATGGTGGGGGCGTTCGCGGCCTACTTCCTGTTCAGCGCGACCCCGTACCCGTGGCCCGTCGCGGTGCTGGTGGCGGCCGTCGTCGCCTACGGCTTCCTGCGCTTCCTCGGGTTCTTCCGCGTGCTCGGCCGCCCCGTGGTGCTGGCCGCCGCGTCCTCGTGCTTCGTCGCCGTGGCCTTGGCCCTGGCCTCGGTGCGGCTCGGCTGGCTCGGCGCGATGGTCGCGAGCATGTTCGTCACCGGCGTCCTCGGCATGGCCATCGACCGCGTCGCCTACAAGCCGCTGCGCGGGGCGCCGCGCAACTCGATGCTGATCACGGCGATCGCCGTGTCGTTCTTCCTGCAGAACTTCGGCCTGCTGGCGTTCTCGAACCGGCAGACGCCCTTCCGGCCGCAGTCGTTCTTCACCGGCCAGCTCACGTTCCCGGTGGCCGGCGAGACGGTGTTCACGACCTGGATGGTCGTGCTCGTCCCCGCCGTCACGCTGGTCCTGGTCCTGGTGCTCACGACGCTGGTCACGCGCACGCGCCTGGGACGGGCGATGCGCGCCACCTCGCAGGACGCCGAGACCGCGCGCATGATGGGCGTCGACGTCGACAGGGTCATCTCCTCCACGTTCCTGCTCGGCTCGATGCTCGCCGCCGCGGCCGCCGTGATGTGGGGCATGAGCTTCGGCAGCATCAACCAGCCGGCGATCTTCGGGGTGCTGCCGGGCATCAAGGCGTTCGCCGCCGCGGTCATCGGCGGCATCGGCAGCCTGCCCGGCGCCGTGATCGGCGGGGTGCTGCTGGGCTTCCTCGAGAACTTCCTCACCGCGCTGTTCCCGCGCGTCGGCTCGTTCAGCGGCATCACCGAGTACAAGGACACGTTCGCGTTCCTGGCGATGATCCTGATCCTGCTGCTCAGGCCCTCGGGCATCGTCGGCGAGGACCTCTCGGAGAAGGTGTGACAGAGCGCCCCCGCCCCTCCGGCCAGCGCGGCGTCACGCTCAGGCGCCTGCTCAACATCGCGTCAGCGGCGGCGCTGCTCGTCGCGCTCTACCTCGTGAGCACGCAGGGCAGCGTGAAGCTGGGCCAGGTGTTCGCCCTGTTCGCGGTCTGGGGCATCGCCACCGTGAGCCTGAACCTCATCAACGGCGTCACGGGCATCCTCTCCCTCGGCCACCACGGCTTCATGCTGATAGGCGGCTACGTCACCGGCCTGCTGATGCTCCCCGAGGCCGCGCGCGAGAACCTCCGGTTCTCGGCGCGCAACTCGCTCTCGGACTTCGCCATAGGCCTGTCCGTCGAGCGCTGGATGTCCGCCCTCGGCCTCGACGCCCTGGCCACGCCCGAGACGATCGGCGTGCGCTTCGTGATCGCCCTGCTGCTCGGCGGCCTGCTGGCGGCCGTGTTCGGCCTCGTCGTCGGCTTCCCGTCGCTGCGCCTGCGCGGCGACTACCTCGCCGTCGTCACGTTCGCGTTCGGCGAGGTGATAAGGCTGCTGGCCTCGACGCCGCTGCTCGCCTCCTACACGAACGGCGCCCTGGGTTTCGCCGGCGTGCCCAGCGGCTTCGGCAAGAGCGTGTGGTGGACGTTCGGGGCGCTGGCGATAACCGTGTTCGTGTTCGCGCGGCTGAAGAAGGGCTCGTACGGACGGGCCCTGCAGGGCATACGCGAGGACGAGATCGCGGCCGAGGCCATGGGCGTGAACGTCGCCTACCACAAGGTGCTGGCGTTCGTGATCTCGGCGTTCTTCGCCGGCGTGGCGGGCGGCCTGTGGGTGAGCTGGGTCGGCACGGCGCGGCTCGACCTCTTCCTCTTCTCCCTGACCTTCTACTTCCTCGTCGCGATCTCGGTGGGCGGCACGGGCTCGATCACCGGCGCGCTCATCGGCACCGCGCTGGTCGTGTGGGTGCGGCAGTACGGGGACCCCCTCGAGCAGGCCTACCCGCTGGCGACCTGGGCCGGGGCCGCCGGGGCCGTGCTGGTCGTGGCGGCTCTCCTCGGCTACCTCTACCGGCGCAACAGGCGCATGCGCCCCGCCCTCCACCCACTCGCCGTGGGCGCGGCGGCGGTGGGGCTCGTCGTCGCGGCCCTCAGCCTGTTCGGGGTCCTCGACGAGGCCCTGGCGCGCCGTTGGCAGGGCTTCGGCATGAGGGCCATCGCCCTCTCGGTCCTGCTCGTCGTGATCATGGTGTTCAAGCCCGCCGGCATCATGGGCCGGCGCGAGTTCGAGTGGACGTGGCTGCTGCGCGACGCGCGCGACGTGCCCACCGAGGAGGAGCGCCGTCAGGACGCCTGGCTCGAGGCCGGCGCCGGCGCGACGGCTCCCCGACCGCGCGGGGCGGAGGAGTAGGCGGTGCTCGAGATCGAGTCGGTGAACAAGGCCTTCGGCGGCCTCCAGGCGATCTCGCAGCTCTCGCTGCGCGTCGAGCAGGGCGAGATCGTCAGCGTGATCGGCCCCAACGGGGCCGGCAAGACCACGCTGTTCAACCTCGTCACCGGCGTCTACCGGCCCGACTCGGGGCGCATCGTCTTCGAGGGCCGGAGGATCGACGGCCTGCGCCCCAACCAGATCGTGGACCTCGGCATCGCCCGCACGTTCCAGAACCTCAGGCTCTTCAACAACCTCACGGTGCTGCAGAACGTGCTCATCGCCCAGCACCACCGCCTGCGGACCACCTGGCTGGCCAGCGTGCTGCGCACCCCGGGCTACGTGCGCCAGGAGCGGCGCATGCACGAGGTCGCCATGGAGAAGCTGGCCTTCTTCGGCCCGCGCCTGATGACGTTCCGGCTCGAGCAGCCCGTCGAGGTGCTCTCGTACGCGAACCGCCGCCGCACCGAGATGGCCCGCGCGATGGCCACGGGCGCCCGCCTGCTGCTGCTCGACGAGCCCAGCGCCGGCATGAACCCGCGCGAGACGGCCGAGATCACCGAGATCATCAGGCGCATGCGCGACGAGGGCGGCTACACGATCATGCTCGTCGAGCACAAGATGAACCTGGTCAAGGACATCTCCGACCGCGTCGTCGTCCTCGACTACGGACGCAAGATCGCCGAGGGCTCGTACGACGAGGTCGTGAACGAGCCCGCCGTCATCGAGGCCTACCTCGGCAAGCGCGCCACCCGCGAGGGCGTGCCCGCCGGGCTGGGGCTGGAGCCGTGAGCGCCGAGGCGGCGTCGCGCCCGGCGGCGGGGCCCGCCGGCGCCGCGTCGGCGGGGCGCGAGAAGCTCCTCGAGCTGAGGGGAGTCGACACCCACTACGGACCCATCCAGGTCCTGAGGAACGTCGACATGGTCATCTACCCGGGCGAGATGGTCTGCCTGCTGGGCGGCAACGCCTCGGGCAAGAGCACGACCCTGAAGACTGTCCTCGGCCTCGTCAGGCCCAGCGCCGGCGAGGTGTGGTACCGGGGCGAGCGCGTCGACGGCCTCACCACGGCCGAGCGCATCGCGCGCGGCATGGCCGTCGTGCCCGAGAACCGGCGCATCTTCCCGAAGCTGACGGTGCTCGAGAACCTCGACATGGGCGCCTACCTGCGCGACGACAAGGACGGCATCCAGGAGGACCTCGAGTACGTCTTCACCCTCTTCCCACGCCTGGGCGAGCGTCTGAACCAGCTCGGCGGCACGATGTCGGGCGGCGAGCAGCAGATGCTGGCGATGGGCCGGGCGCTGATGAGCCGGCCGCGCCTGATCCTCATGGACGAGCCGTCGATGGGCCTGGCGCCCCTGTTCGTCGAGCGCATCTTCGAGATCATCAAGCAGGTCAACGAGCGCGGCATCAGCGTCTTCGTGGTCGAGCAGAACGCGAACATCGCGCTGCAGGTCGCCGACAGGGGCTACGTGCTGCAGACGGGGGAGGTCGTCCTGCAGGGCGACGCGCGGGACCTGCTGCAGAACGAGGCCATGAAGCGCGCGTACCTCGGCGAGGTCTGAGGGCGCGGCGCCGGCCTAGTCCGCCGCCCGGCTCGGCTGGGCCGCGGCCGCGAGCGCCGCGCGGTTGCGCTTGAAGACGTACGTCACCAGCGCCGCGGCCGGCAGGAGGAAGGCGAAGCCGAGCGCCACCGCCGGACCGATCCCGATGGCCTCCTGCAGCGCGCCGAACGCGATGTAGACGACGCCGGCCGTGCCCCAGGTGAAGCCCATGAGCAGCCCGGACGCGGCCGCGACGTCGTTCGGGGCCAGGTCCTGGGCGCTGAGGACGAGCAGGGGGATGCTGGCGTTGGTCAGCATGCCGGCCAGGGCGACGCAGGCGTAGAAGGGCAGGCCTCCCGCGTCGAGCGCGAGCGTGAGGAGCAGGAAGGGCAGCGCCGCGAGCATGCACGAGACCATCAGGCGCAGGCGACCGA
The DNA here is from genome assembly GCA_036381035.1 of Trueperaceae bacterium. Lineage (NCBI taxonomy): Bacteria > Thermotogati > Deinococcota > Deinococci > Trueperales > Trueperaceae > Trueperaceae bacterium. Next base: position 22,473 of record DASVDQ010000091.1, read on the forward strand.
ACCGGGTCTCGAGCAGGCCGGCGAGGATGGTACCGGCCGAGGCGGAGGCGCTGTAGATGCCGAGCGTGAGGCCTATGGCCGGCGCGTCGGGCGCGAAGCCGCGGACGTTGGCGAGGAACAGGGGCATGCCGCTCGTGAAGCTGATGAACGCCATCGCCCGCAGGATGCCGGCCGCGGCCAGGGCGCCGACCGGACCGCGCACCAGCGCGAGGTCGATGAGACGGCGCGGGCGCCCGGCCGTCGCCGCCGGCGCCTGCGGCGGCGCGAAGAGCAGCAGCGCCAGGCCGAAGGCGACGCCTACCACCGAGAGCAGCGGCACGTAGCCGGCGCCGAGGCTGCGCACGACCCACAGGATCACGACCGGCATCAGGGCGGTGCCCAGCGACCCGCCGGCCGCGAAGAGGCTCATGCTCACGCTGCGCTGCGCGCCCGTGTCGCGGGCCAGCGACGCGGCGGCCGGGTGGAAGATCGCCGAGCCCAGGCCGCCGAACGCGAGGACGAAGAAGAGGGACCACACGCTGCCGACGACGGAGACGAAGCCCATCAGCGTGGAGCCGACGATCAGCCCCAGCGCCGCCGACTTGCGCCGGCCCCACCTGTCGACGAAGCCGCCGAAGACCGGCTGCAGGACGTTCGAGGAGAGCGAGATGACGGCCACCGCCACGGCCAGCACCGCCTCGCCGAGGCCGAGGCGGTCCTGCAGGGTGGGCAGGAAGACGGGCAGGACGTTCGTGAACGCGTCGTTCGCCGAGTGCGAGAAGGTGAGGAGGAAGGTGAGGCTCAGGCCGGACAACGCCGTCCGCCTCGCTGACGCGGTCACGGCCTAGAACGTACCAGGCGGGGGCGGCCGCCAGCGCGGCGCAAGATAGCCGGCGCTCGCCGGGGTCTCGGACCAGCGCGGCGGGTGACGGCCGGCGTCCCCCGAGGCCTCGGACGAGCACGGGCGGCGCCCAAGAGGAGCCGCGACGCCGTCCACCGGAGGCCCGGCGCCGCCTCGCCCGGCTGCGGGCCGGGCCGCCGCTGACTTAGACTACGCCTGCCCATGAGAGGCGCGTCCTCCCGGCCCCTGCTCGCGCTCGCCCTCGCCGCCGGCGGCGCGCTGGTCCTCTACCGCGCGTTCACCGGCGGCGGGCCCGTCGCCTACTTCGTGTCCGCGGTCCTCTTCGGCATGGCGCTCGCGGCGTTCCAGGCAGGGCGCAGGCCGCCGGGCGGATGACCGTCGGGAGGCTCGGCTCCGGCGTCGCCAGGCTGGCGACGCTGGCGTACCGCTCCGCGTTCACGCCCCCGCCCGCCCGGGCGGGGAGGTTGGTCCTCGAGGGCGACGCCCGTCCGGGCGCCTGGCGCGTGGGCGTCTTCGATGTCGTGCTGCGGCCCGACGGGCTGGTCGTGAGGCACCCCCGCAGCCCCGGCGGCGTCGCCATGTCGTCGGCGCGCCCGGGGGGCTTCGCCGCCGCCGTGAGCGGCGAGGTGCGCTTCGCGGGCGTGGCCGGTCACCTCGGCGTGGAGGAGCGTGTGGTGCGGCGCCTCGCGGACCAGACGGTCGCCTCGGTGGTCCACGCGGGCGGCGAGCTGAGGCTCGAGGGCCGTTTCCTGCACAGGGACGCCGCGGGCGGCCCGCCCTACGCGGCCACGTTCCGCGCCGTGGACGGCGAGACCCTGGAGCTGGAGCTGCGCCTCGGCCGGGCGGGGGAGCCCGCGGACCTCCGCGGCGGCACCGCGGGTCCCAGGTATCACGCGCCTCGCCTGTGGGCCGAGCTGCTGTGGGAGCGCCAGGCCGGCAGCAGCGTGTTCGGCGGCGGCGTGCAGTTCAGCCGCGTCGACCTCGCCGGCCGGCGCCTGCCGGTCCTGACCGCCGAGCAGGGCGTGGGCAGGGGCGCCCAGCCCCTCACGCTCCTCGCCGAGCTCTACGCCGGGGCGGGCGGCCGGTGGTGGAGCACCTACGCCCCGGTGCCGGTCCTCCTCGGCAGCGACCTGCGCGGCCTCTACCTCGTCGACACCTACCCCATGCAGCTGGACCTCAGGCACGAGACCACGGCGAGCGTCCGGGTCTACGCCCCGTCGCTGACGGCGCGGATCGTGGCCGGCTCGAGCCCCGGCGAGCTCCTGGAGGCCTACACGCGCCACGCCGGCCGCATGGAGCCGCTGCCGGACTGGGCCGACAAGGGAGCTTTCGTGGGCCTGCAGGGCGGCAGCGAGAAGGTGCGTCGCGTCGTCACGGACCTCGAGCGCCACGGCGCGCCGCTGGCCGGGGTGTGGCTGCAGGACTGGGTGGGGAACAGGTCCGTCGGCTTCGGTCAGCGCCTGTGGTGGGACTGGCAGCTGAACCCGGACCGCTACCCCGACTGGGGCGACCTGACGGCCTGGCTCCGCGAGCGCGGACTGGCGGCTCTCGTCTACGTGAACCCCTTCCTCGCCGACATGTCGCGGCGCCCCGGCGGACGGCCCGACCTGTTCTCCGTCGCCAAGGCGCAGGGCCGCTTCGTGAAGACGCGCTCCGGCGAGGCCTACATGACGGACCAGGGCGACTTCGAGGCGGGCCTCGTCGACCTCAGCGACGACGGCGCCGTGGAGTGGTACCTGGAGACGCTGGCGGAGAGGCTGGCCGAGACGGGCGCCGGCGGGTGGATGGCCGACTTCGGCGAGGGCCTGCCGTTCGACGCCGTGCTGGCGAACGGCACGGCGCACGAGTGGCACAACCGCTACCCGGAGGCGTGGGCGGCGTTCAACCGGCGGCTGCGCGAGCGCCTGGCCGAGCGTCTGGGCCGCTCGCCCGGCGACCTCGTGACGTTCTTCCGCTCCGGCTACACCCGCAGCCCGCGCGACGCCGGCCTCTTCTGGCTGGGCGACCAGACCGTCACGTGGGACGAGCACGACGGCCTGCGCAGCGCGCTCACGGGCCTGCTCTCCTCGGGCTTCGCCGGCTACAGCCTGCAGCACGGCGACGTCGGCGGCTACACGTCCACCGTCGCCCCGCTGCCCAGGCGCGTGAGGACGCGCGAGCTGCTGGCCCGCTGGGGCGAGCTGATGGCGTTCACGTCGTTCCTGCGCAGCCACGAGGGCAACAGGCCCCAGCTCAACGTGCAGGTGTACACGGACGAGCTGACCCTGGCGGGCTTCGCGCGCGCGGCGCGCACCTTCGTGGCCTGGCGCGGCCTGCGGCGCGAGCTGATGGAGGAGGCGAGCTCCCGGGGTCTGCCCGTCGTGCGGCACCCCTGGCTGGCCTACCCCGAGGACCCGGCGACGCGGCGGCTGCACGGCCAGTTCTTCCTCGGCCGCGGCGTGCTCGTGGCGCCGGTGACGCACCCGGGCCGCGCGTCCGTGAGCGCGTACCTGCCGGCCGGCTCGGGTCTGTGGACCGACCCGTACACGGGCGTCACGCACGACGCCGGCGACGGCGGGACGGTGGAGCTGAGCGCGCCCCTCGGGCGGCCCGGCGTGCTCGTCAGCGAGGCGCTCGCGGGAGGTCGCGCGCTGTCCGAGGCGCTGAGGGCGGCGGCGGAGCCGGGCTAGCCGGCGCGGTGCGCTGCGCCGCGGCGCGGGGCGGCGCCCGGCGGCCGGCCTCCGCGAGCGGCGGCGCCCGGCGGCCGGCCCCGGCGAGCGGCGGCGCCCGGCGTCAGGAGCTCAGCTCGGGCAGGCGGCTGCGTCGCTCGAGCAGCAGGGTGTCGCGCCAGACGCCGTGATGCTTGCCGATGCGCTCGCGACGCCCCACCTCCCTGAACCCGAAGGCGCCGTGCAGCGCGCGCGTGGCGGCGTTCTCGGGGAACACGGCGCTCTGCAGCGTCCAGATGCCGTTCGCCTCCGACTCGGCGATCAGCCGCCCCATCAGCGCCCGGCCGACGCCGCGTCCGCGTGCGCGCTCGGCGACGTAGATGCCCACCTCGGCGACGCCCTTGTAGACCGGCCGGCTGGAGACGGAGGAGAGCGCCGCCCAGCCGAGCACGTCGGCCTCGTCCTCCACCGGGTGGGCCACGAGGCGGCACACCGGCAGCTTGCCGGCCGACCACGTCTCGAAGTCGGCCGGAGCCTCGACCTCGAACGTCGCCTGGCCCGTCGCGATGCCCTCGACGTAGGCCCGGCGCACGCCGGGCCAGTCCTCCGGCCTGAGGGGCCGCACGAGCACGGTCGCGGCTCCTGTCGTCGTCATGGACAGACTCTACCCACGCGCGGTCCGGCATGAGCCGAGCGTGAGAGCGGCGCTCGCCTGTCGCGGCGCATAGGAGAAGCAGGATTAGCTCGGTAAGAGCATCACGAGCGCCCGATGGGCGGCGCGTTAAGGGCGTCTCACTGCCGCGGCGGGCCTTCTCACGGCCGATGGTTAACCGTGGGTCGCGGACGGTCCTCGGCGCGCCGAGGGCCACAGTCGCGAGAGGCCGACCCGCCCCGCGACCACGGAGGGAGGCCACAGTGAACGTGACGACGAACGCCTATGGCAGACCGCTGAGGCGGAGGCTGTTGGGGGCGCTGATGGCGCCCGCCATCGTGCTGGGGCTCGCCGCCTGCGACACGAACCAGGGCATCAGCGCCGAGGACGCCGCCGCCATCAGGGACCAGATACAGCAGGTCGCCGACCGCCTCGACGCGGTCGAGCAGCGCCTCATGGACCTCAGCGCCGAGGGCGAGCAGAACGAGCCGGCGCAGCTGATCAGCGAGGTGCGCGAGGTGAGCAGCGACGTGGGCGAGGCCCGCAGCCTCCTCGACGAGGTGAGCCAGCAGCTCGAGCCGCCCGCCGAGGAGACCGCCCCGCCCGCCGGCGACCCGCTCGCCCCGCCCGCCGGCGACCCGTTGGCTCCGCCTCCCGGCAGCGACCCCCTGGCCCCGCCGGCAGACGACCCGCTCGCCCCGCCTCCTGGCGGCGCCCCCGCGCCCGACGGCGGCCTCGATGCCCCGGCGCCTGACGGCGGCCTGGACACCCCAGCCCCCGACGGCGGGCTCGACTCTCCCGCCTCCGACGACGGCGGCGACCTCCCGCAGGGCGAGGACGGCGGCGAGCCGGCCCCGCTGGACGACCCGCTGGTACCGAACGCGCCCGACCTCTGAGCTGAGGCGCGGCCGCCGCACCAGCGGCTGACACGACGGCCCCGGCCGCGGAGAGCGGCCGGGGCTGACTGTATACTCGGCCGGAACATGGACCTGACTACCCCTCTGGGGTACGCCGGCGGCCTATGAGCGACTGGCTCATGCTCGGCCTCGGCCTTCTGCTCACCGCGGGAACCGGCATCTTCGTCGCCTCCGAGTTCGCGCTCGTGAACCTCGACAGGGCCGTGCTCCAGGCCCGTCAGGAGCGCGGCGAGAAGGGCCTGGCGGCGCTCATCGCGGCGCTGCGCCACGCCTCGACCCACCTCTCCAGCGCCCAGCTCGGCATCACCGTCACCACGCTGCTCACCGGCTACACGATGGAGCCGGCCGTGTCGCGGCTCCTCTCCGGCCCGCTCCTGGACGCGGGCCTGACGAGGGACCTCGTGCGCCCCGCGACCACGGTCGTCGCCGTGGCGCTGGCCACGCTGCTCTCGATGATCTTCGGCGAGCTCGTCCCCAAGAACCTCGCGCTGGCGCTGCCCGAGCTCACGGGCCGGCTCGTCGCGCCACTGCAGATCGCTTTCACGACCGTCTTCGGCCCGTTCGTGCGGCTGCTCAACGGGTTCAGCAACGTGATCGTGAGGGCCTTCGGCGTCGAGCCCCGCGAAGAGCTCTCGTCTGCCAGGACCGTAGAGGAGCTCGCCAGCCTGGTGAGGCACTCGGCCAGCGAGGGCAGCCTCGATCCGCGGGCGGCCACGCTGCTGACGCGGACCCTCGACTTCGCCGAGTTCACCGCCGGGGACGTCATGACCCCGCGCACGCGCATGGTGACGCTGCCCGCGACGGCCACCGCCGCCGACGTCATAGCGCTCGCCCGCGACACGGGGCACTCGCGCTTCCCGATAACCGGGACCGGCATCGACGACGTCATCGGCGTCGTGCACGTGAAGGGGGCGCTCGCGGTCCCCCGCGACGAGCGCGACCTCACGCCCGTGACGGCGTTCATGCGCGAGGTCAGCTTCGTGCCGGACACGCAGACGGTGGCCGTGCTGCTCGGCCACCTCAGGGGCGGCGGCCAGCTCGCCGTGGTCCTCGACGAGTACGGCGGGACGGCCGGCGTCGTGACGCTCGAGGACCTGGTCGAGGAGCTCGTGGGCGAGGTCGCCGACGAGCACGACAGGCGCGAGGCCGTCCCCCGCCGGTGGCCGGACGACTCCTGGACGCTGCCCGGCATGCTGCGCCTCGACGAGGTCGAGGAGCGCGTGGGCCTGCGCGTGCCGGAGGACGAGGACTACGACACCCTGGGCGGCTTCGTGATGGCCGCGCTCGGCAAGGTGCCGGAGCGCGGCGACGCCGTCGCGGTGCCGGGGGGCCGGCTGATCGTCACGCGCATGGACGGCCTGCGGGTCGACAGGCTGCGGTTCGTGCCCTCACCCCCCGACGACGCCGTGGAGGACGGGGCCGAAGGGTGAACGGCTGGTGGGGCATCTTCTGGCTGGTCGTCCTCCTGGCCGGCAACGCCTTCTTCGTGGCCGCCGAGTTCGCCGTCCTGGCCGCCAGGCGCGCGCAGGTGGAGCCGCTGGCCGAGGCCGGCAACCCGGCGGCGCGGGTCGCGCTGTGGGCGATGGAGCACGCCTCGCTGATGCTGGCCTGCTCGCAGCTCGGCATCACCGTCTGCTCCCTGCTGATCCTCAACGTCTCCGAGCCGTCGATCCACCGCCTGGTGGAGGGTCCGCTGCACGCCCTGGGCCTGAGCGAGTCGCTGACCTCCGGCGTGTCGTTCGCCCTCGCGCTGGTGCTCGTCACCTTCCTGCACGTCACGCTCGGCGAGATGGTGCCGAAGAACATCGCCTTCTCGCGCCCCGGTCCGTCGGTGCTGCTCCTCGGGCCCGCGCTGGCCGGCGTGGCCCGCGTCACGCGACCGGCGATCACGGCTCTCGACCGCACCGCGAACTGGTTCGTGAGGCGCCTGGGCGTGGAGCCGCGGGGGGAGGCTACGGCGGCCTTCACCCTCGACCAGGTCGCGACCATAGTGGCCGAGTCGGAGCGGGCGGGGCTGTTCAGGGACGTGAGCGGCACCGTCACGAAGGCGTTCGAGTTCACCGCCAAGCGCGCGAGCGACCTGGCCGTGCCGCTGCGCTCGCTGGTGACCCTGCCGCGCCGCGTCACGCCTCGGGAGGTGGAGGAGGCCGTCGGCAGGCACGGGCACTCGCGCTACGTCCTCGTGGACGAGCGCGGGGAGATGGTCGGCTACGTCCACTTCAAGGACGTGATCGCGTTGCCCGATTCGTCGGTGGACGCGCCGCTGCCCGAGCGCAGCGTCAGGCGCCTCGCCGCCGTGCCGGGGGACGCCGAGGCCGAGGAGGTGCTCGCCTTCATGCGCAGCTCCGGCTCGCACCTCGCCGTCGTCAGGGGCGCCGCGGGCGAGGTCCTCGGCGTGCTCTTCCTCGAGGACATCGTCGAGGAGCTGATAGGCGAGGTGCGCGACATCTCGAGCCGCCGCGCCGCCGAGGTGTAGTCTGCCCGGGTGACGACGCCAGCCGGCGCCCTCCAGGCCGTCGAGCCGGCCACCTACGACGAGGAGCTGAGGCGCGTGCAGGCGCGCCGCATCACCGGCGCGCTCCTCGTCGGCCAGAGCCTCGGCTCGGCCGGCACGGTGGCCGCGGCCACCGTCGCCGCGATCGTCGGGGCGGAGCTGTCCGGCCTCACGTCGCTCGCCGGCCTCCCGGCGGCCGTGAACCAGGTGGGCATCGCCGTGGGCTCGCTGGCGTGGAGCCGCCTCTCGGACACGCTCGGCCGGCGCGGCGCGCTCAGCCTGGCGCTGGTCACGGGTGCCCTCGGCGCCGCTCTCGCCATGACAGGCGTCGCGCTCGGCAGCCTGCCGCTCGTGCTCCTCGGCCTCGTGGTGTCCGGCTCCGGCAACGCGGCCGTGCAGCTCGGCCGCTTCGTGGCCGCCGAGGTGACGCCGCGGGCGCAGCGCGCCCGCGCCATCGCCACCGTGGTGCTGGGCGGCACGGTGGGCAGCGTGCTCGGACCCGCCCTCGTCGCGCCCACCGGCCGCCTCATGGAGTCGCTGGGCCTCAGCGAGATCGCCGGCCCCTACATCGCCACGGCGGTCGGGTTCCTCCTGACGGCGGCGCTGCTGTTCACGTTCCTGCGCCCCGAGCCGCGGCTGATCGGCGCGGCGCTGGGGGCGCGGGAGCGCGGCCGGGCCGAGGAGGCCCCGCCCCGCACGGTGCGGGAGATGCTCGGCGACGCCAACGTGCGCGCGGCCGTCACCTGCATAGTCACGGCGCACATGGTCATGGTCGGGCTGATGCAGATGACGTCCCTGCACATGCACGACCACGACCACTCGCTGGCGAGCATCTCGGTCGTCTTCTCGAGCCACACGTTCGGCATGTTCGCTTTCTCCGTGGTGTCCGGCTGGCTCACCGACAGGTGGGGCCGCAAGCGCGTGGCCACGCTCGGCGCCGCGATCCTGCTCGCCGCCTGCGCCCTGGCGCCCCTCTCCCCGAGCGTGCCGCCGGTGGCCTTCGCCCTGTTCCTGCTGGGCCTGGGCTGGAACCTCTGCTACGTCTCCGGCTCGGCGCTGCTCTCCGACGCGCTGTCCACGGCCGAGAAGGGGCGCATGCAGGGCTTCAACGACCTGCTCGTCGGCGGCTCCGCCGCGGCGGCCGCGCTGCTGGGCGGCCTCGTGATGGCCACCGCCGGCTACACGGTCATGGCCATCCTGGGCTTCGTGGCGACCCTGCCCCTGCTGGTTCTCGTGGTCCGCCTGCCCGCCGTGCGCGTCAGCGTCGCCGGCGCCGCCGGCAGCGACTGAGCCCGGTCCCCCCTCACTGCCGTGTGGTAGGCATATGCGCAGATGCCGACACTGAGGGCCACGGTCGGCCAGGCCGTGGTCAGGTTCCTGGCCGCCCAGTACAGCGAGCGCGACGGCGCTAGGCGCCGGCTCGTGCCCGGCGTGTGGGCGATCTTCGGCCACGGCAACGTGGCCGGCCTGGGGCAGGCGCTGGAGGAGCTCGGCGACGAGCTCGAGCTGCCCACGTACCGCCCGCAGAACGAGCAGGCCATGGTGCACGCCGCGGCGGCCTACGCCAAGCACGTCAACAGGCTTGCCACGTTCGCCTGCACGGCCTCGATAGGCCCCGGCAGCGCGAACATGCTCACGGCCGCGGCCGGCGCGACGATCAACCGCCTGCCCGTGCTGCTCCTGCCCTCCGACCTCTTCGCCTCGCGGCGGCCCGACCCGGTGCTGCAGCAGCTCGAGCACCCGCTCGAGCACGACGTCACCGTCAACGACGCGTTCCGGCCGGTGTCGCGCTTCTTCGCCCGCGTCGACAGGCCGGAGCAGCTCCTCTCGGTGCTGCCCGCCGCGATGCGCGTGCTGACGGACCCGGTCGAGACCGGCGCCGTGACGATCGCGCTGCCCGAGGACGTGCAGGCCGAGGCGTTCGACTGGCCGGCGGCGTTCTTCGAGGAGCGCGTGTGGCGCGTGCCCCGCCCGGTGCCGGAGCCGGAGGCCGTGGCCGCGGCGGCCGACGTGCTCCGCGAGGCCGAGCGGCCGCTGATCGTCGCCGGCGGCGGCGTCGTCTACTCCGAGGCCACCGCCGAGCTGGCCGCCTTCGCGGAGCGCCACGGCGTGCCGGTCGTCGAGACGCAGGCGGGCAAGGGCGCACTGCCCTGGGACCACCCGTGGAACGCCGGCCCCGTGGGGGCCAACGGCGGCAGCGCCGCGAACGAGCTCGCCGCCGAGGCCGACGTGATCCTCGCGGTGGGCACGCGCCTCTCCGACTTCACGACGGCCTCGATGACGGCCTTCCGTAGGCCCGGCGTGCGGTTCGTGGGGCTCAACGTCGCCCCCGCCGACGCCTTCAAGGTCGGGGCGGTGCCCCTCGTCGCCGACGCCAGGCGCGGCCTGGCGGCCCTGTCGCGGTCCCTCGGCGGTTGGCGCGCGCCGGAGCTCTACGCCCTCGAGGTCACGAGCCTCAAGGACGCCTGGCACGGCGAGGTGGACAAGCTGCGCCGCCTGGGCCCGCCCGTCGCCGCGACCGGCGGCGGGGGCGAGGAGGGCCCCAGCGAGCGCGTCCCCGGCGCGATGATCTCGCAGGCCGAGGTGATCGGCATCGTCAACGAGGTGTTCGGGGGCCGCGCGACCGCGATCAACGCCGCCGGCAGCATGCCCGGCGACCTCATGAAGCTGTGGCGCCCCGAGGACCCGAAGGCCTACCACGTCGAGTACGGCTTCTCGTGCATGGGCTACGAGATCCCGGCCGGCATCGGCGTCAAGCTCGCCGAGCCCGAGCGCGAGGTCGTCGTGTTCATCGGCGACGGCTCTTACCTGATGGCGAACTCCGAGATCGTCACGGCCGTCGCCGAGGGCCTCAGCCTCACCGTGGTCGTCGTCGACAACCACGGCTTCCAGTCGATCCACGGGCTGCAGCGCTCGGTCGGCTCGCCGTCGTTCGGGAACGAGCTGAGGGCGCGGGACCGGCGCACGGGCCGGCTGGACGGGCCCGTGGTGAGCGTCGACTACGCGTCGCACGCCGCCGCCATGGGCGCCGCCGCCGTGGAGGCGCACTCCGCGGCAGACCTGAGGTCGGCGCTGGAGGCGGCGCGCGCCGCCCAGGGCGTCACCGTGGTCGTCGTGCGCGTGCACCCCGAGCGCCGCGTGGGCTCGTACGGGTCGTGGTGGGACGTGCCCGTGGCCGAGGTCTCCGGCCGGGCCAGCGTGCGGGCGGCCCGCGAGGCGTACGAGGAGGCCAGGCGGCGCGCCGTGGAGCACCGCGCCGGCGCGACGGCGGAGGTGGAGGCATGAGCGGGCCCGCGGGCCTGGGCGTCGCGGTGGTCGGGGCCGGCCGCATCGGCGCGCTGCACGCCCGCCACCTGCTGGGCGCCGTCGAGGGCGCCAGGCTGGTCATGGTCGTGGACCCCGACGCCGCCGCCGCGGAGCGGGCGGCCGGGGGCGCGGCCCGCGTGGCGACTGGTATCGAGGAGGCGCTGCACGACCCCGCCGTCGACGCCCTGGTGATCGCCTCGCCCACCGACAGGCACTTCGAGCAGCTCCAGGCCGTAGCCGCCGCCGGCAAGCCGGTCTTCTGCGAGAAGCCCGTGGCGCGCACCCTCGCCGCCACCGAGGCGGCGCTCCGCGCCGTCGTCTCCGCCGGCGTGCCGTTCCAGATCGGCTTCAACAGGCGCTTCGACCCCGCCTACGCCGAGGTGGCGCGGGCCGTGCGCGCCGGCGAGATCGGCAGGGTCGAGCTGTTCCGCAGCCAGTCCACGGACCCGGCCCCGCCGCCCGAGGAGTACGTGGCGGTGTCCGGCGGCTTCTTCCGCGACTCGGTGATCCACGACCTCGACACCGCCCGCTTCGTCGCCGGCGAGGTCACGCACGTCACGGCGCTCGGGCGCGTGCTCGTGGACGAGCGCTTCGCCAGGCACCGCGACGTGGACACCAGCGTCGTGACCCTCGAGTTCGCCTCGGGCGCGCTGGGCGTGGTCATGAACTCCCGCCGCGCCGTCTACGGCCACGACCTGCGCGTGGAGGTGCACGGCTCGGGCGGGCGCCTGGTGGCCGAGGACGAGCGCGCCACGAAGGTGTGGCGCTACGACGCCAAGGGCATGCACGGCGACTTCCAGAGCCACTTCCTCGTGCGCTTCAAGGAGGCCTACCGGCGCGAGCTGGAGGCGTTCGTGCGCGCGCTCCGCGAGGGCAGGGAGCCGGAGCCGGGGCCGCGCGACGCGATCGAGTCGCTGCGGCTCGCCGAGGCGGCGCAGGCGAGCCTCGAGTCGGGGGGCCGCGTGGCCGTGAGCGACGTGGCGAGCGGCGCGCCGGCCGAGGGGAGGGCGACGGCGTGACGCTACGGCCCTCCGCTGCGCGAGCCACGAACGCCCTGGCCGAGGGGAGTGCGAGGGCGTGACCGTCCAGCGCACCGCCATACGCGTGGCGAACGCACCCTGCTCGTGGGGCACGATCGAGGGCTTCGGCCAGAAGACGCCGTGGCACGTGATGCTCGACGAGCTGGCCGGCACCGGTTACGTGGGCACCGAGCTGGGCGACCTGGGCTACATGCCCACGGACCCCGGGGTGCTGAGGGCGGAGCTCGACCGGCGCGGCCTGGTGATGCTGGGTGGCTTCGAAGGCGTGCCGCTGCGCCGGCCCGGGGTGGTAGCCGAGCGGAGGGAGCGCCTACTGGCGGTGGCCCGCCACCTCGCCGCACTCGCCGATGAGGGGCGCGCCGGCCGTGCTCCGTACTTCATCCTCGCCGACGAGACGCGGGGGGACCCGGTGAGGACGGCGAAAGCCGGGCGCATCTCGGCAGGAGACGCGCTGCCGCCCGAGGAGTTCGCCGTCTTCGTGCGCAACGCCCAGGAGATCGCGCGGCTGGTGGCCGGCGAGACGGGCCTCAGGACGCTCTTCCACCACCACTGCGCGGCGTTCGTCGAGACGCCGGAGGAGATCGCCCGGTTCCTCGACGCCACCGAGCCGGGGCTCATCGACCTGGTGTTCGACACCGGCCACTACACGTACGGCTGCGGCGTGCCGGACGAGCCGGCCGAGCCCCCGGGCAGCGGGCGCCTGGCCCTCGAAGGGCTGAGGCGCTTCTGGGACCGCGTGCCTTACGTGCACCTCAAGGACTGCCACCCGGGCGTGGCGGCGCGCTGCCGGGCCGAGGGTCTCGACTACACGCAGGCGATCGCCGCCGGCGTCTTCTGCGAGCTCGGACGGGGCAGCGTGGACCTGCGGGGCATCGTGGCCTTCCTGCGCGAGCGGGGCTACGACGACTGGTTGACGGTGGAGCAGGACGTGATCCCCGGCATGGGCACGCCGCGGGAGAGCGCCGCGCGCAACCGCGAGGCGCTGCGAGGCCTGGGGCTGTGACGGGCTCGGGCGGCGACGACCTCGCGACCGGCGCCGAGCTCGCCCGCGGTCGCCACGTGGCGCGCCGCGCGCCGGGGAGCGGCGGCGACGTCGTCGTCACGCCGGAGACGGCCGGCTGGGAGCACCTCTGGTTCGAGGTGCGGACGCTCCAGCCGGGCCAGCGCTTCGAGCACGTCGAGGAGGGGCGGGAGACCTGCGTGGTCGTCCTGTCCGGCTCGGGCGTGCTGGAGCTCAACGGCGAGGAGAAGAGGTTCGCGGGCCGCGCCAGCCCCTTCGCGGGGCTCCCGCACGCCCTCTACGCGCCGCCGCGGACGCCCTGCGGCGTGCGCGCCGAGACCGCGGTCGAGCTGGGCATCGGCGGCGCCGCGGCGTCCGGCCGCCTGCCGCCGCGGTTCATCGGCCCCGGCGACGTGAAGGTGGAGATGCGCGGCGGCCACAACGCCCTGCGGCAGATCACCCACGTGCTCGACCCCGGCGACGCCGAGCGCCTGCTGTGCGTCGAGGTCTACACGCCGTCCGGGAACTGGTCGAGCTACCCGCCCCACCGCCACGACGAGCACGTGCCCGGCGTGGAGGTGGACCTCGACGAGGTCTACCACTACCGCATCGCGCCGCCGGGCGGCTTCGCGCTGCAGCGCCTCTACGACGACGCCCGCGACCTCGACGACGTCGTCGTCGTGAGGGACGGCGACACCGTGCTGGTGCGGCGCGGCTACCACCCCGTCGTGATGGCGCCCGGCTTCGACGGCTACTACCTGAACTTCCTCGCCGGCGAGGAGCCGAGCTGGGTGGCGCGCGACGAGCCAGACCTGGCCTGGGTGCGGGGCAGCTGGGAGGGCAGGGACGACCGCCTGCGCCTGCCGCTCGGGCCGCCGCAGCGGGAGGAGCGTTGACGAACGCGGCGGGCCGTGGGCCGGACGCCCCGGCGGGAGGAGCGTCGACGGCCCCTGGGAGCGGCGCGTCGGCCGCCACGGAGCCTCGGCGGTCGTCGGGCGCCGCGGGCGCGGCGCCGCGCTTCGACCTGCTGGCGATGGGGCGCTCGTCGATCGACCTCTACGCCAACGACATCGGCGCGGCGTTCGAGGACGTCACGTCCTTCGCCGCCTACGTGGGCGGCAGCCCGCTGAACATCGCCGTGGGGGCGCGACGCCTCGGACTGAGGACGGCGCTGCTGACGGCCGTGGGCGACGACAAGGTCGGCGAGTTCATCCTGGCGTTCCTGCGCCGCGAGGGCGTCGACACGTCGTGGGTGCCGGTCAAGCCGGGGCGGCGCAGCAGCGCCGTGGTGCTCGGCATCGAGCCGCCGGACAGGTTCCCGCTCGTCTACTACCGCGACAACGCCGCCGACTTCGCCCTCGACATCGACGACGTCCTGTCAGCGCCCGTGGCCGACGCGGCCGCCCTCGAGGTGTCCGGCACCGGGCTCGCCGTCGAGCCGTCGCGCAGCGCGACGTTCCGGGCCGTGGAGCTGGCGCGGGCCGGCGGGCGGACCGTCTACCTCGACCTCGACTTCCGCGCCGACCAGTGGCACGACCTCCGCGCCTACGGCGTCACCGTGCGGGCGCTGCTGCCGCTCGTGGACGTCGTCATCGGCACCGAGGAGGAGTTCAGGGCCGCCGCACTCGAGTCGCAGGCCGACGTGGTGGTGGCGCACCAGCAGGTGTCGGCGCCGGCGGTGAGGGGCGACCTCGGCGCGGCCATGGCGCGGCTGCGCGAGCGCGCGCCGAGCGCGACGCTGGTCGTGAAGCGCGGCGCGCGCGGGGCGACCGTCCACCTGGCCGACGGCACGGAGCTGGACGCGCCCGGCTTCCCCGTGGAGGTCGTGAACGTCCTCGGCGCCGGCGACGCGTTCGCCGCCGGGCTGATCTACGGGCGCGCCCGGGGGTGGGGCTGGCGCGAGAGCGCGCGCCTGGGCAACGCCTGCGGGGCCATAGTCGTCACGCGTCACGGCTGCGCGAACTTCATGGCCACGTTGGACGAGGCGCTGGCCCTGGCCGACGCGCACGGCGGTCTGTGAGCGTCTAGCCGAACCGGCTCCGCGCGGCGGTGACGGCGCCGTTTGACACGTCCACGACGGCGGCGGTACCCTCCTGCCACATCTGATGCGGTTCGGGCGCCGCGACGGGCGCGCTCTCACGAGGGGCGCGCGCGCGTGCGTCAGAAGGAGTGGACATGAAGCGACTGGTGCTAGTCCTCGCCGCCGTCCTGGCCCTGTGCGGCACCGCCGCCGCGCAGCGCGTGAACGTGCTGTGCTCTCCCGACCTCGCCTGGTGCGAGGCCCTGGGACCGGCCTTCAAGGCGGCCACGGGGATCGACCTCGAGTTCATCAGGCTGTCGTCGCAGGACGCGCTGGCGCGCCTGCGCGCCGAGGCCGCGAACCCCGTCTTCGACGTCTGGTTCGGCGGCACCGGCGACCCGCACCTCGTGGCCGCGACCGAGGGCCTCACCGAGTTCTACCAGCCGACGGTCTGGGACCAGCTCAACCCCGACCTCGTGGCCCAGGTGGGCGGCACCTACATCCCGCTGTACGCCGGCGCCATCGGCTTCGTCGTCAACGAGGAGGCGCTGGGCGGGAAGCCGCTCCCGCAGAGCTGGGAGGACCTCACCGACCCGCAGTACAAGGGCCTCATCGCCATGCCAGACCCGAACAGCTCCGGCACGGCGTACACGATCATCGCGACCCTCGTGCAGATCTTCGGCGAGGACCGCGCCTTCGAGATCCTCGAGGGCATCCACAGGAACATCGCGCAGTACACGAGCTCGGGGGCGGCTCCCGGCCAGCTCGCCGGGCGCGGCGAGGTGGCCATCGCCATCCAGTTCATGCACGACGGCGTGAAGTTCGCCCTGCAGGGCTTCCCCCTCACCGTCTACGCGCCCTCCGAGGGCACCGGCTACGAGATCGGCGGCCTCAGCCTCATCAAGGGCGCGCCCAACCGCGACGAGGCCATCCAGTTCATCGAGTGGGCGCTGACCCCCGAGGCGCAGATGATCGCGGCGCAGCAGGGCGACTCGTTCCAGCTGCCCTCGAACGTGAACACGCCGGTCCCCGAGGCGTCACCGAACCTCGACGAGATCAACCTCATCGACTACGACTTCGAACGCTTCGGCTCCCCAGAGGTCCGTGACGCTCTCGTCGCCCGCTGGACGAACGAGATCTTCCCTCTCCCTCGCTGAGGTGATCGCGCGCGCGGTCGGGCCCCGGACCGGGGCCCGACCGCGCCGGCGCGGGGACCGGCGCGCCTGGACCTTCGGCCGGGCGCGGCGCGGAGCCCCCCGCGGACCGGCGTCTCGCGGATCCACCGGTAGCCTGCCGCGCCGCGTCGCGGCGCACGACGCAGGGGTCGGGGCTTGAGCGTCTCGTCCCCGACCGCCGCGGGGCGCGTCGGCGCGCCCCGCTTCAGCGCGGCGCTGCTGCCCGCCGTCCTGACGCTGGTCGGCCTCCTCGCCCTGCCGCTGGGCCGGCCCGACCGGCCCTTCCTCACCCTCGACCCGAGCCTCTACGCCACCGCGATCGGCGGGCCGCTGGTGTGGGCCGTGCTCGTCGCCACCGCCGCCGCGCTGGTCGTGAGCCTGCTGCCGCTGAGGACCGCGCCGCGCGGCGACGCCGTCCTCGTCACCGCCGGCGTCGCGCTGGCGAGCCTCCTGGCGTGGCTCCTGAGCACGGGCACGCCGTTCGGCTTGGGCTCGCTGGCGGGGCTCGTCGGCCTGACGCTGGCGTTGGGGGCGGGCCTCAGCGAGTCCGGGCGGGTGCGGAGCGACCCGTTCGTGGCCTCGAGCATCCTCTTCGTCGCGTCGTTCGTCCTGCTGTTCATCCTCTACCCGCTCTTCACCGTGCTCAGGGGCGCGGTGTGGATCGACGGACGCTTCGACCTCACGGTCCTGGCGGCCACGCTCAGGCACCCGCTCTTCTTCGTGCTCGACAACCCCGCGACCCCGGCGAACGAGGGGTCGCTGGCGCTGCGCTGGGGCGTGGGAGGGGCGGGGGTCGGCCTGGTCGTAGCGCTCCTGGCGCGGGTCAGGGCCGGCCGCGCCGTCCTCCTCACGGTCGGCCTCGCGGCGGCCGGCGTCGTCGTGGGCGTCCTCGTCTACGGCAGCGGCGCGCTCGTGACGAGCCTGGCCGTGGTCCTCATCGTCGCTCCGCTCTGCACGCTCCTGGGACTGGCCTTCGCGATCCTGGGCCAGCGCGCCAGCTCCGGCCTCGTGCGGCGCTCGCTGGGCGTGATCAGCGTCCTGCCCATCATCACGCCGCCCTTCATCCTCGCCTTCGCGATGGTCTTCCTGCTGGGCCGGCGCGGCCTGGTGACCTACAACCTGCTCGGCCTGTCGTCGAACTGGATCTACGGGATCCCCGGCGTCGCCATCGCGCAGGTGCTGGCGTTCACGCCCGTCGCCTACCTGCTCCTGCGGGGGGCGATCGGCTCGCTCAACCCCGCGCTCGAGGAGGCGGCGCAGACGCTCGGCGCGCGTCCGGGCGTGACCCTGCGCACCGTGACGTGGCCGCTGCTGCGGCCCGCCCTGGCGGCCTCGTTCCTGCTCTCGATGATCGAGTCGCTGGCCGACTTCGGCAACCCCGTCGTGCTGGGCGGCAACAGGCGCTACCTGGCGAAGGAGGTCTACCTCTCGCTCACGGGGCGCTTCAACCCCCGCGAGGCCGCCGTCTACGGCGTGGCGCTGCTGGCGCTGGTGCTGCTGGCGTTCTTCCTGCAGCGCTGGTGGCTGGGCGGCTCGTCGTTCATCACCGTCACCGGCAAGCCGTCGGCGGGCGCGCTGGCGCGCCTGCCGCGCGGCCTCGAGGCGCTGCTCACCGGCCTGCTCGTGCTGTGGGCGCTGTTCGTGGCGGCGCTCTACGCCTCGGTGGTCCTGGGCTCGTTCACCCAGCTCTGGGGCGTGAACTACACGCTCACGCTGCAGAACTACCAGGACTTCATGATCGCGGGCTGGCCGACCTTCCTCTACACGCTGCGGGTGGCGGCCCTGAGCGCCCTGCCGGCGATGCTGCTGGGCCTGCTCGTCGCTTTCCTCATCGCGCGGCAGGAGTTCTTCGGTCGACGGCTCATCGAGTTCGGCTCTCTGCTCTCGTTCGCCACGCCCGGCACCGTGATGGGCGTGGCCTACATCTTCGCCTTCAACACCGGTCCGTGGCTGATGACCTCGACGGCCACGATCATCGTGCTGGCCCTCGTGTTCAGGAACATGCCGGTGGCGATACGCTCGGCGGTCGCGGGCCTCTCGCAGGTGGACCCTAGCCTCGAGGAGGCCTCGACGATGCTGCGGGCGCGGTCCTGGACGACGCTGAGGCGGGTGCTCTTCCCGCTGCTCGTGAACGTCGTCGTCACCGGCCTCGTCTACGCCTTCGTGCGGGCCGTGACGGCCATCAGCCAGGTGATCTTCCTCGTCAGCCCCGGCAACCAGCTCGCCACGGTGCTGCTGCTCGGCTGGGTCGAGCAGGGCCAGCTCGGCCGCGCGGCGGCCATGGGGACGGTGCTCATCGTCTCGATGCTGTTGCTCATACTCCTGGTGCTGGCGTTGGCGCGCCGGTTAGGCTCACGCATGGTGGAGGTGACGCCGTGAGGTCCGCGCCCCGGGCGGCCCGCCCGCGCGGTCGCGGACCGATGCCCCCGATCGGCCGCTCCGTGCGCGCCCCATGCGGCCGCCCGCGCCGCGCGGAGGCGGCGCCGTGACCGCGGTGACCGCGAGCCGCGCCGGCGAGGACGTCCGCGGCTCGGCGAGCGTGAGGCTGCGCGGCCTCGTCAAGCGCTTCGGGCGCGACGTCCTGGCGGTGGACGGCGTCGACCTCGACGTCGGCCGCGGGGAGCTCGTCACGCTCCTCGGGCCGTCGGGCTGCGGGAAGACGACGATCCTGCGCATGATCGCCGGCCTGGAGGAGCCGACGGACGGCCGTATCGTCCTCGACGACGACGACGTCACGCGGCTGCCCGCCTACCTGCGCGACGTCACGATGGTCTTCCAGAGCTACGCGCTCTTCCCCCACATGAGCGTCTACGAGAACGTCGCCTACGGCCTCAAGGTGGCCCGGCGCCCGGCGGGGGAGACGCGCCGGCGGGTGCAGGAGGCGCTGGAGATGGTGGGCCTGTCGGGCCTGGGCGACAGGTCGACGAACGCGCTCTCCGGCGGACAGCAGCAGCGCGTGGCGCTGGCGCGGGCGCTGGTCATCGAGCCGCGGGTGCTGCTCTTCGACGAGCCGCTCTCGAACCTCGACGCCAAGCTCAGGCGCCGCGTGCGCGACGACATCAGGGAGCTGCAGCAGCGCCTCGGCATCACCAGCGTCTACGTGACGCACGACCAGGAGGAGGCCCTGGCGATAAGCGACCGCATCGTGGTCATGCGCGACGGCCACATCGAGCAGCAGGGCGCCCCGCACGAGCTCTACGCCAGGCCGGCCACCCGCTTCGTCGCCGACTTCATCGGCTCGGCGAACTTCCTGCCCGGCACCTTCGACGGCGCCGCCGTCGAGGTCATGGGCTACCGGGTGCCGCACGCGCAGGACGCCGCCAAGGGGCCGGTGACGGTCATGGTCCGACCCGAGGCCATCGAGTTCGCGCCGGAGGGGGAGCCTGGCCTCGCGGCCACGCTGCGCCACGGCGCCTACCTGGGCCCTTTCACCGAGTTCCGCTTCGACCTGGGCGGCCAGGAGCTCTACGCGACGATCTGGGGCGGCGGGCTCACGACGGCGCGCCCCGGCGACGAGGTGAGGCTGAGGTTCAAGCCGGCCGGCCTGTGGCTGCTGCCGCCGGCGTGACGCCGGAGGCGGCGGCTGGCGCGCTCGAGCCGGGGCGGCCGGTCAGGGTCCTCGCCTGCGACGTCGACGGCTGCCTGGCCGCGGCCGGCCACGCCGACTACGACCTGCGGGCCTTCTCCCGCCTGGCCGAGCTCAACCGCCTCGCGGCGCGCGACGAGACCGTGCCGGCCCTGACGCTGGTGACGGGACGTCCGCACGCCTACGTCGACGCCCTGTCCCAGGCCCTGGCCATCGACCTGCCGATGTCTTTCGAGAACGGCGCCGGACTCGCCACCAGGCGGCCCTACGGCTACCGGCTCGACCCGCGGGCCGAGGCGGGTCTGCCGGCGCTGCGGCGCTTGGCCGCCGCCGTGGAGGCCTCGGGCCACCTCATCCTGCAGCCGGGCAAGCTGGCGAGCCTCAGCGTCTTCCCGCGCGCCGCCGGCGCGGACCTGGACGGCCTGACCGCCGAGGTGGCCGCGCTCGTCGAGCGTCTGGGCCTCGACCTCGTGGTGGACCCTTCGACCGACTGCGTGAACGTGCTGGTCCCCGGCGTC
Organism: Trueperaceae bacterium; assembly: GCA_036381035.1. Taxonomy (NCBI): domain Bacteria; kingdom Thermotogati; phylum Deinococcota; class Deinococci; order Trueperales; family Trueperaceae; species Trueperaceae bacterium. Next base: position 42,670 of record DASVDQ010000091.1, read on the forward strand.
GACAAGGCCACCGGGTTCGCCTGGCTCTGCGAGGAGCTGGGCCTGGAGCCCGCGGAGGTGGCGGGCGTGGGCGACAGCGTGGGCGACGCGGCGTGGCTGGCGTCCTGCGGCGTGAGCTTCGCGCCGGCGAACGCCGT
>DASVDQ010000092.1 GCA_036381035.1 Trueperaceae bacterium
CTCGCGGAGGTCAAGGTGCGCTCCAGTGCAGCAGCGGTCGAGGGCATCGCGGTCGGCGCCGCGTCCGAGGTCGGCCGGCCCTACCGACCCGGCTGGGTCGACGCGTCGCAGGAGCGGCTGTCCCGCTGGCCCTCGCGCCGTGCTCGTTCGCGTCGATGGGCCTCCTCGACCGCGCCGCGGGCGCCGCCCGTCATTCGGCGCCGACGAAGGTCATGCGCAGGTCGTGCCGCGTGGCCCTCACCGGCGCGGGCGCGCCGCGCAGGACGACGACGGCCGCCGCCACGACGCGGGGGTCGAACGCGCGACCCGACTCGCGCTCCAGCAGGGCGAGCGCCTCCTCCGGCGCCCAGGCGTGCCGGTAGGCGCGCTCCGAGGTGAGCGCGTCGTACACGTCCGCGACCGCGAGGATCCGCGCGAGGTAGGGGATCGCCTCGCCGGCCAGGCGGTCGGGGTAGCCGGAGCCGTCCCAGCGCTCGTGGTGGTGCCGGATGACCTCGAGCTCGAGCCGGAGCATTCCCAGCGAGCGGCCGATGCGCTCGCCGTTCGCGGGGTGCTGCTCGATGAGCGCGCGCTCGGCGTCGTCGAGGCGGCCGGGCTTGTTGAGGACCGCGTCCGGCACCTCGATCTTGCCGACGTCGTGGATGACGCCGGCCTGGGCGAGCACGCGCAGCTCCTCGGGCTGGAGGCCGAGGGCGCCGCCGATCCTCACGGCCAGGTCGGCGACGCGCTGCATGTGGCCGGCCGTGTAGGGGTCCTTGGCCTCGGTGGCCACCACCAGGGCGCGCACCTCGGGCCGCAGGCCGTAGGCCAGCCGCTTGAGGGCGTCGTCGTCGAGGAGGGCGGTGAGGTCGGAGGCCAGCTTGCCGGCGCGGAGCTGCCTGGCGAACGTCGCGAGCATCACCGCGACGGCCAGCAGCAGGGCCACGTGGTAGAGCCACCACGAGAGGCGGAACACCTCGCCGAGGACCATGATCACCTGCGAGACCATCACCCAGCCCGTCACGTGGAGCATGACGAGGTGGATCGTGGAGCGCGACAGCCGGTAGCCCTCGAGGAAGCGCGTGCCGGCGAGCGCCAGCAGCCCCACGACGACGACGGTCACGGCGTGCTTCAGGGGCGCGTTCTGCACGGGCACGAAGCGGGCCAGGTCGGGCCGCAGCATGAGCGCCACGTCGAAGACGGCGATGAGCCCGACCCACGCGGCGAGCACGCCGAGGAGCGGTCCGCGGCGCTCGACGGGGCTGAGGTAGGCGGCCGCGACCATCGAGGCGGCGAAGGCCATCAGCGCGAGCTGCGAGGCGACCGGCGTGACGGAGTTGGGGCCGAGGATCACGCCGGGCGTCGAGAGGCCGTGCAGGGCGAAGAAGCCGGCCATGCTGGCGAAGCCGGCCGACAGGTAGACGATGCGCGAGTCGCGCGCCCTGGCGCCGGCGACGCCCACCAGGACGGCCAGCGCCACGGCCAGCAGCGACGTCAGCGAGACGACCCAGAAGTGGGTCAGGGGCGCGACCAGCCGCGGGTCGTTCTCGGGGGAGGAGTAGAGGAGCCAGAAGACGAGGAACGTGACCAGCGACCCCGCGAGCGGTCCTAGCAGGGCCTGGAAGCTGCGCACGGAAGCGAGCATGCAACGCCGGCTCTTACGGAACGATTACGTGGTTCACTCGCTCGTCCGCCACGGCGTTCGCAGCCGACACCTTCGCGCTCGGCCCCGTTCTCGGCTCGGGCCCGACCCGTCCTCGACGCGTCCGGGTCGTGGAGCGTGCCCACGAGCCCGCCGCGGTCGCGCTATGCAGGACGCCGCAGTCGGCCGGCGCCGGCGCCGCTAGCATCGCCGCATGGGCAGAGGGCATGCGCGCTGGCGTCTGCCGCTGGCGCTGCTGGCGCTCCTCGCCGCCTGCGGCTCCGCGCCGGACCCCGCGGGCGCCGGCGTCGGCCAGGCGCCCATGCTCGCGGGCTGCCGGGTGTTCCCGGACGACCACTACTGGAACGTCCCGGTCGACGACCTGCCGGTCCACCCGCGCTCGGCGCAGTACGTGGAGGCGATCGGCGCCGACGCGCCGGTGCACCCCGACTTCGGCTCGGGCCTGTGGGAGGGTGCGCCGATCGGCATACCGTTCACGGTCGTCGACGCCGGTCAGGCGCGCGTGGACGTCGCGTTCCTCTGGGACGACGAGAGCGACCCGGGACCCTACCCGATCCCTCCCGACGCCCCCGTCGAGGGCGCGCCCCCGGGTGGCGTCGCGCCGGACGGCGACAGGCACGTGCTCGTCCTCGACGCCTCCGACTGCAGGCTCTACGAGCTGTTCGCGGCCGTGAGGCAGCCGGACGGCTCCTGGGAGGCGGGCTCGGGCGCCGTGTTCGACCTCGGCGGCTACGACCTCAGGCCCGACGGCTGGACCTCCGCCGACGCCGCCGGCCTGCCGATCCTGCCCGGCCTCGTCAGGTACGACGAGGTGGCGGCGGGGGAGGTGAGGCACGCGCTGCGCTTCACGGCGCCGCGGACGCGCGCGGCGCACGTCTGGCCGGCGCGGCACGACGCCTCCGACCTCACCGGCGAGGGCTACCCGCCGATGGGCCAGCGCTTCCGCCTGCGCGCCGACTTCGACGTCTCCGGCTTCTCGCCGGAGGCCCGGGTGATCGTGGCGGCCCTCAAGCGCTACGGCATCGTCCTGGCCGACAACGGCTCGGCCTGGTTCCTCTCCGGCGCCCCCGACGAGCGGTGGGACGACGACGCCCTGCGCGACCTGCGCGGCATCAGGGGCGCGGACTTCGAGGCCGTCGACGTCTCGTCCCTGATGGCCGACCCCAGCTCGGCGCGCGTGCGCTGAGCAGGGGCGGCGCGGCCCCTCAGGGACCGTCGAGCGCCTCGACAGAGGCCTGGACGTCCAGCAGCTCGGCCGTGACGGCCGCCTGTCTGGCGCCGTGGTAGGCCGCGCGCAGCCTCTCCAGGCGCTCCTCCACGTTCCGCGACGCCGCCTCCATGGCGGCCAGGCGCGCGGCGTTCTCCGCCGCCAGCGACGAGCCGAACGCCTTCACGATCGCCAGCGCCAGGCGCTGGCGGACGATCGCCCCGACCAGCCGGCCGGGGTCGGCGAGCTCCATGGGCACGCGCCTCGTCGGCCACGGTCGGTCGCGGATGCTGCGCAGCCACGCCGGGTCCAGCGGCATCACCTGGACGGTGCGCGGCTCGAAGCGCGTCGCGCCCAGCGGCCGGCCGTAGACGAGCAGCAGCCGCTCGGCGACGCCCTCGCGCCGCCACTCGTCGACCAGGTCGAGGAGCGCCGCCATGGCGACCTCGACGGTCGCCAGCGAGCTCGGCGCCGCGAGCTGCACGGACGTCGCGACGCCGATCGCCCTCAGCCGCGCTCCGACGCGCCTGCCGACGGCCGCGACCCGCGTGCGCTCGCGGGCGGCGTCGCCGGCGAGGCGGTCCGCGGCCGCGCGGGCCATGCGGTCGTTGAAGGGCCCGCACAGGCCCCTGTCGGAACCGAACACGCACAGGGCCGTGGGGGCGTCGGGGGCCACGGGAGGCGGCTCGGCGAGCTCGGGGTGGAGGTGCAGCACCGCCCGCGCGGCGCGGTCGAGGGTGAGGGTCGAGGCGTCGAGGGCGCGCATCGTGCGGCGGTACTGATGCACGCGCACCGACGCGAGAGTCTTCATCGTGTGCACCACCGACCCGAGGCTCCTCGTGCTCTCGAGCCGGCGCCGCACGCGCTCGCCGCTGCTCACCGGAGCCTCCCGCCGGCGCTCGCCGCGGCTCGCTCGTGCGCCCTGCCGCCCCTCATCGCTGCTCCGTCTGCGCGCCGCCGTAGCCAGCGGCGCGGGCGCGCGCGACGACTGACGCGGCGACCTCCCGCAGCGCTGCGCGCTCCGCGTCGCCGAGCGGCGCACCCGACTCGATGCCCGACGCCACGGCGGGGGAGCGGGCGGCGAGCTCCCGGTGCAGAGACGCCTCCAGTGCCCCCAGCGCCGCGACGGGCGCCTCGTCGAACAGCCCCTCGTCGACGGCGAAGAGGGCCGCCACCTGCCGCGCGACCGGGACGGTCTCCAGGGCGCCCTGCCTCAACACCTCCCTGACGCGCCGTCCCCGCGACAGCGTGCGTCGCGTCGACTCGTCGAGGTCGGCCCCG
>DASVDQ010000093.1 GCA_036381035.1 Trueperaceae bacterium
CGCACTCGGCGCCCCCCGCGTCCTGGACCCGTTCCAGTTGGAGGAGTCCGGCGACTGGGTCGTCACCGTCGCTCTCGGGGACGCCCTGGCGATCCGCCTGCGGGCCACGGAGGACGCCGCCGCGTACGCGGCCGCGTTCACTGAGGCGGCCCGGCGGCTGCGGGAGGTGCAGCCGTGAGCGCCGCCGACGAGCTCAGGCAGGCGGCGGCCCGTCTGCGTGAGGCGGCCGCCGGGGCGACGCCGGGCCCGTGGGAGCACGTCTCCACCCTCCCGGACGGCATTCGGCCCCGCTGGATCCTCGGCCCACCGGTCGACCCCAACGACCCGTACTCCGCCGCCGAGGTCCTCGCCGTCACCGGCGTGATGGCGGACGCGCTCGCCGACGTCGCCGAGCCCGACGAGATCATCTCCGATGGCGACATGGACTGGATCGCGCTGGTCAACCCCGCGCTTGCCGAGCCGCTCGCCGCATGGCTGGACGACACGGCCGACCACTACGAGTGGCTCATCGACCACGGGGCCCGCGCCGAGACGGCGCTCGAGCAAGTCAGCCACGGCCTGGCCGTGGCCCGGCACATCAACCGAGGTGACCTGTGAGCGACCGGACCCGGCGGCTCCACGCGCTGACCAGCCGTGACGAGCACCTCGCGCTGCTGATCCTCGCCCAGCGGCACCCGGCCGTGTTCGACGAGATCGCCGACACGGTCGAGGAGATCAGGCGCAAGGAAGCCCGCGTCCGCCGCACCCCACAACGCCCAACCCTCCACCTGCCCAGGAAGGACCACCAGTGACCCGCCGGCTCAAGCCATGCGGCACCGTCGCCGCGTACATGCGGCACTACCGCCGCGGCGAGACACCCTGCCGCGACTGCCGGTACGCCTACAGCAAGTACCGGCGCGAAGATCGCCCCTACAGCCGCAGCTACCAGGACGCGCTAAGCGCGCTGGTCAAGCGGTACCCGGCCGAGTTCCGCGGCATCTACGAGGAGTTGCGCGACAGCATGCCGGACCGGTCCGACCGGAACCGGAGTCAGGCCTACCGGCGCGCACGAGCAGAACTGCGGCAGCGGCACTACGACGAATTCCTCAAGGTGCTCGCCCAGATCCGAGACCGGGGAGAGGAGCAGCGATGACCGTTGAGCGTGAGATCCGCGACGCCGCCCACACCCTGCGCACCGGGCCCGTCGACCTGGACCGCATCCGCGAACCCCTCGCCGACCTGCTTGACCGCATCGCCGACATCTCCCGCGGCCTGCGCGGCCCCGTCTACGAGGGACTGTGGCAAGGACGCGCCCTGGCCATCGCCCGCACCATCAACGAAGGGACCCACCAGTGAGCATCACCGACCTCCTGACCCAGCAGGCCGCCCAGCAGCGGGAGTTGGCCGCACAGTGCGCCGCCACGTTGAACGATCAGGTCGACCTCGCCACGCTGCAGCAGGCACGCGCCGAGCTGCTCGCCCAGCTGCGGGACATCGACCAGCGGATCCAGACCGCGCAGGCGTACCACGTCGCCGTACAAACCGCCGAATGGCTCGAGCAGCAGGCCCGCACGCTGGGCACGCCGCCCGACGCGGCCGAAGCCATCGCCGCCACCGGACTGCCCGTCCAACCCAAGCCGACCGAGCCAGCGGCGCCGCCCGAGGCCGACGACCTGCCGTTCAACGTCGTCGAAGCATCGGACACCACCAAGGCCGCCGTCGCCGCCATCACGACCGGCGGCACGCCCATCATCGACGACCCCGACCACATCGAAGGCGGCGCCGCGATCGTCACCGTCACCGACCCCGTCACCCCACCCGGCGACGGGCCCCGCCACGCCAA
>DASVDQ010000094.1 GCA_036381035.1 Trueperaceae bacterium
GCGGTGGCGGAGGGTGCGTTGCTACTGGTGCCGGGCAAGCAGCCTCCTCTGGTGGTGGTGGCGGCGGAGCCTACGCCGAGAAGTGGATTGACATCTCGGCGCTGGCTGCTACTGAAACCATCACCATTGGTACAGGAGGAGTGGGCGGGGACACGTCTGGCTCCAACGGTTTTGCTGGCGGAACATCTAGCTTTGGATCGCATTGCTCTGCCGGTGGTGGGGACGGTGGCGAAGGTGCAGCGAGCGCATCAAGCGGTTCTGTGATAACCTTTGGCGGAAATGGGGGTGTTGCCGGCACCGCAGACCTTATCCTGCCGGGTGACGATGGCGGTGTTGGCATCCGCGCCAATGGAGTAGTCTGTAGCATAGGCTATGGCGGTGCAACAATACTAGGTGCCTCGCGTCGTGGAGGTTCCGCTGATCCTGGGGAAGCTGGGCGGCAAGGTCAATTGTACGGTGGTGGCGGTTCCGGAGCGTACAACAACCAAAACCAAGAGGCCAAGACTGGCGGCAATGGTCGGAACGGCATCGTCATCGTTGAAGTCTACTGAGGAGAGTTGACATGGCTAACTTCACAACCAGGTTGAATCTCCGCAAGCCTGATCCTGATCCCATGACCGGAGATGACGTCGACATCCAGGAGGATCTCAACGCTAACTGGGACAAGGTAGATGAAGCTGTTGCCATCCTAGAAGGACAGATCAACACGATCAACAGCCAGATTCGTCCTGTGATGGTTGTCTACACATCCGATGGAACATTCACGAAAGCCAACTACCCGTGGGCAAAGCGTGTCAGGGTACGTGTTCAAGCTGGTGGCGGCGGTGGCGGTGGTGCTGCGCCGACTGGTGCCGGGCAGACTTCTGTTGGCGGCGGTGGTGGCGGCGGTGGGTACTGTGAGAAGTGGATTGACATCTCAGCGCTCGCTGCATCGGAAACTGTTACCGTTGGCTCAGGTGGCTCGGGCGGTACCCCTGATGGGGTTGGCTCAGGGAACACTGGTGGGACCTCTAGTTTCGGCACGTGGTGCTCAGCTTCTGGGGGCACTGGGGCGGATGGCGGCGTTGCCGGCACATCACAGGTGCATGTCACCGGAGGAAACGGCGGGACCGCAAGCGGAGGTGACATCAACATACGAGGCAGCGACGGCGGCAACGGTGTTCGCGGCGGCGGTTGGGTGTTCAGCGTTGGCCAAGGTGGTGCATCCATGCTGGGAGCTGAAAAACGTCCTAACGCGACTGATGCCGGGTTTGCTGGGGAAAATGGTCGTTCCTATGGTGGCGGGGGCACAGGGGCACACAACACTCCTAACCAGGCTACAGGGCAACCTGGCGGCAATGGTGCAGCCGGTATTGTCATCGTGGAGGTCTACTGAGTCTGTGATGGCGTAGCCTCTGTATCAGGATGAACGCAAAGGAGGGTGGTCAATGGTGCTGACCCGTCCTGATTTCCGTTTGGACACCCCGAACAAGCTGAGCCATGTTACCGATGCTGAGTGGTGGATGTGGCTGCGACTGAACGAGCTGGAGCCCACGACCAAGCTTGGAGGCATATACGCCAACAAGTCTGGGTTCCACAACACAGGGAATGCCAATGAGGCACGCTGGCCCGGCAACTACAGCATCCGCATCAACCGCAACCGTCGTGGACCGTGGTGGCGTAACTACGCATCTGCGCTGGACTGGACCTTCCCTGATGCCCAGCGCGGGGACTACAAGAGGATCAGCAAGTACACCAGCCGCCTGATGAAGTCTGCCTTGGACGCCAACGATCCTCGGCTGGACATGATCCTGTTCGAGTTCTACGGGCAGTCGGACACCGACAAGCAGGTGGAAGGTTAC
>DASVDQ010000095.1 GCA_036381035.1 Trueperaceae bacterium
TACGACCTGTTGATCATCGGCACGGGCGGGGCGGGCACCGCCGCCGCCATCCGCGGCGCCGAGCTGGGCGCGCGCGTCGCCATCGCCGAGGGCGCGGTGGTGGGCGGCACCTGCGTCAACGTCGGCTGCATCCCCTCCAAGCTCCTGCTCGAGGCGGCCGCTCAGTTCCACGCCGCCCGCACCAGCTTCCCGAGTCTCGCCGGCGAGGCGCAAGCCGCCTGGCAGCGAGCGCAGGCGCGCAAGCGCGATGTGATCGCGCGCCTCCGGCAGGAGAAGTACCTCGACGTGCTCGCCGGCTACGAGGGCGTGACACTCCTGCGCGGGGAGGCCGCGCTCCTGGGGGCGGGCCGCGTGCGCGTGGGCGAGGCGGTGGTGGGCGCGCGCAGGGTGGTGCTCGCCACGGGCGCGGCGCCCGCCCTGCCGCCCGTCCCCGGCCTGGCGGAAGCGGGCGCCCTCACCAGCACCAGCGCCATGGAGCTTAAGGCGCTGCCGGCGTCGCTGATCGTGCTCGGCGCCGGCGCCGTCGGCCTGGAGCTGGGGCAGGCGTTCGCGCGCTTCGGCGTCAGGGTCAGCGTGCTCGAGGTCGCCCCGCGTATCCTGCCCGGCGAGGACCCCGAACTCTCGAACGCACTGGCGGACGCCCTTTCCGCCGAAGGGCTGGAGCTGCGCCCGGGCGCGCGCGTGACGCGCGTGGAGCGCGACGCGGCCGGCTACCGCCTGGAGGTCGAGCAGGGCGGCGCGGAAGAGACGCTGCACGCCGAGCAGCTCCTGGTGGCCACCGGCCGCCGCCCCAACACCGCCGGCCTCGGCCTGGGGGGCGCGGGGGTGGAGGTCGACGCGCGCGGCTTCGTGCGCGTCGACGAGTTCATGCGCACCTCGAACCCGCGCGTGTTCGCCGCCGGCGACGTCACCGGCGCGCCGCAGTTCGTCTACCTCGCCGCCGCGGCGGGCCGGGTGGCGGCGCAGGCCGCCCTCGCCGACCTCACGGGCGCGCCGGCCGCGCCGCTCGACGCGAGCACCGTGCCGCGCGTCACCTTCACCGACCCGCAGCTCGCCGCCGTGGGCTTGACGGAGGCGCAGGCGCGGGCGGCGGGACACGCCGTGCAAGTGGCGACGCTGCCGGCGGCGGCCATCCCGCGCGCGGCCGTCACCGGCTCCGACCGTGGCCTCATCAAGCTGGTGGCGGAGGCGCCCGGCGGCCGCCTGCTCGGCGCGCACCTCCTGACCGCCAACGCCGGCGACGTCATCGGCGAGGCCACGCTGGCAGTGCGCTTCGGCCTCACCAGCGCCGACCTCGCCACCACCCTCCACCCCTACCTGACGTGGGCGGAGGGCGTGAAGCTGGTGGCGCAGGCGTTCACCCAGGACGTGACCAAGCTCTCCTGCTGCGCCTGAGGAGCGCGCCCCATTGGGCCAGCACGCGGGCTGGGTAGGATGACGAGGTCGACCGGTTCACGAGGGAGGGGCGGGACTTGAGGATGCTGCACGCCATACCGGCCCTGCCGGTGCGCGACCTGGAGCGGAGCGTGGCGTTCTACCGCGACCAGCTCGGCTTCGCCCTGCTTCACGGCGAGGCGGGCTTCGCCGTCCTGCGGCGCGACGCCGTCGAGCTGCACCTGTGGACGGCCGGCGACGAGGCCTGGCGCCAGCGCCACGCCACAGCGCCGGTGCTGTCGGGCGCCGAGTCGTTCCTGGCCGGCACGGCGAGCTGCCGCATCGCCGTCACGGACGTGGACGCGCTCCACGCGGCGCTGCGGCCGCTGGGCGTGCTGCACCCCAACGCGCCGCTGCGCGACGAGTGGTACGGCGCGCGCGAGTTCGGGGTGCTCGACCCCGACCGCAACCTCATCACCTTCTACCAGCCGACACAAGACCCTGCCGCCTGAGCGGCGGATGCCGTGACGAGGGCGTCTGTCACCACGCCCGGCCTGCAAGCACGGCCCGCAGGTCCCCCTCCAGACCCGCCAGTCGGTCCTGCGGGTAGAGCAGGCGCATGGTGCGGTCGGGCCCGAGGAGCGCGACGGGATCGGAGTGCGCCACGAAGCCGTCGCCCAGGGCGTTGACGCCCACGTAGAAGCGCAGGGCGGCCCCGGCGACCTCCTGGTTGCTGCCGCGCAGGCCCAGGAAGGCGGGGTGGAAGCCCTCCACGTAGGCCTGCAGGCGCTTGGCCGTGTCGGTGGCGGGGTCGACGGTGACCATCACCACCTGCACCTCGTCCGGTTCGCCCAGGTCGCGGTAGGCGGTCGCCAGGCGCGCCATGGTGAGCGGGCACACGTCGTGGCAGCTCGTGTAGCCGAAGAACACCAGCAAGTAGGGGGCGTCGAGGTCCGCCAGGGCGACGCGCGCGCCGCCGGTGGTGGCCAGGGTGACGTCGCCCATGGCCGGCGGGTTGTCGAGCAGCACGCCGCGCCACTGCGGCGTGGTTCCCGGCCGCAGGCCGTAGAGCGCAGCGCCGGCGGCGAGGGCCAGGAGCACCGTCAGCGCGGCCAGCAGGATGGTGCGCTTGGCCATGCGTCAGCGCTCGCCGAGCGCGCGCTCGATGGCGCCGGCGAGGGTCTCGTAGCTGGGCGCCTCGAAGCCTTGCGTGTCCACCACGATGGAGGGGGTGCCGCGCACGCCCACCCGGTCGCCGAGCTCCAGGTCGCGCTGCACCTCGCTCAGGTAGCGCCCGTCCGCGAGGCAGGCGCGCAGCTCCGCGGCGTCGAGGGCGGGCACGCTCCGCGCGATGGCCACGAGGTTGTCGGTGCTCGCCCAGTCGCCGGCTTCGTCGGTCTGCGCGGCGTAGAGGACGCGCTTGTACTCCCAGAA
>DASVDQ010000096.1 GCA_036381035.1 Trueperaceae bacterium
CGCGACTGGCTGATCTCGCGCCAGCGGTACTGGGGCACGCCGATCCCGATGCTCTACTGCGACGAGTGCGGGATCGTGCCGGAGAAGGAGGAGAACCTCCCCGTCCTGCTCCCCGCCGACGTGGCGTTCATGCCCACCGGCGAGTCGCCCCTCAAGCACCACCCCGCCTTCGCCGCGGCCACGTGCCCGCGGTGCGGCGGCAGGGCCAGGCGCGAGACCGACACGATGGACACCTTCATGGACTCGTCGTGGTACTGGTTCCGCTACCTCTCGCCACACGACGACTCCCGTCCGTTCGACCCCGAGCTCGTGAAGCGCTGGACGCCCGTGGACGTCTACACCGGCGGCGTCGAGCACGCGATACTGCACCTGCTCTACGCCCGCTTCTTCACCAAGGTCCTGCGCGACCTCGGCCTCGTCGAGATCGACGAGCCGTTCCTGAAGCTGCGCAACCAGGGGATCATCCTGGGCGCCGACAACGAGAAGATGTCGAAGTCGCGCGGCAACGTCGTGAACCCCGACGAGCTCGTCGCGCAGTACGGCGCCGACACCGTGCGCGCGTTCCTGATGTTCATCGGCCCCTGGGACCAGGGCGGTCCCTGGAGCTACCAGGGGATCGAGGGCGTCTTCAGGTTCCTGCACCGCGTCTGGGCACTGGTCGTCGACCAGGAGGCCCCGGCCGAGCCCGGCCCGGACGCGGACCCTGCGGCCGTGGCGCGCGAGCTGAGGCGCGCCGTGCACCACGCGATCAAGGAGGTCACGGAGGACCTCGAGGAGTTCCGCTTCAACACCGCGATCTCCGAGCTCATGACGCTCTCGAACGCGATGGGCAAGGCGAAGCCCCACCGCGACGCGCTGGGCGAGACCTGGCGGGAGGCCGTGCGCAGCCTGCTGCTGCTGCTCGCTCCCTTCACGCCGCACATCGCCGAGGAGCTGTGGGAGCGGTCCGGGTTCGAGGGCTCCGTACACCTCCAGGCGTGGCCCGAGCACGACGAGGAGGCCCTGCGCGCCGACACGGTCAGGATGGCCGTGCAGGTGAACGGCAAGGTGCGCGGACAGGTGGACGCGCCCGCCGACGCCGACGACGCCACGGTCCTCGCCCTGGCCAGGCGCGAGCCGAACGTCGCCCGCTACCTCCAGGCCGGCGAGGTCGTGCGCGAGATCGTCGTCAAGGGCCGGATGGTCAGCTTCGTCGTCAAGGGCTGAGGTCCCTCGCGCCGGCCGGGAGGCGGCCGCCCCGCCCCTAGGGAGCGGCCGCCTCGCACCGCCGGGCCGGTATCGGCGGACCTGGCCGCCGGTCCGCGGCCATGCCTCACGCCCTTCCCGCCCGCCTGGCGAACTCGCGCAGGCGCCTGGCGGCCTCGTCGCCGCCCTCTACGACCACGCGACCGTCCTCGCCGGCCGACCTGCCGCTGAGGAAGTCGAAGACCGCCTCGGGGTCGCCCCGCAGGCGTACGTCCCCCCCGCCGGCGGGGCTGCCCATCGCGCTCGTCAAGGTCTCTCCGATCTCCAGGGTGACGGGCTCGCCACCCATCTCGAGGACCGCGGTCAGCGGCCCCAGGTCCGCGACCTCGACGTGCCCGAACAGGATCGGCAGGGCGAGCATCAGCCACTGGGGGCTGAAGGCGTCCTCGCCGCGACCGGCCTCCAGCAGGGGCCTGCCCCAACTGACCAGGGCCCGCAGCACGGGTCCCAGCTCCCTCCCGCGCTGGGTGAGGCGGTAGACCGCGGACCTCACCGGCGGCGGCGCCTCGTACTGCTCCACGAGGCCGTGGGCCTGGAGCTGCCGCAGCCGGTCGGCCAGGAGGTTCGTGGCGATGCCGGGCAGCGCGTCCTTGAGGTCGGAGTAGCGGCTGTCCCTGGCGAAGAGCTCGCGCACCACAAGCAGGGTCCACCGGTCCCCGACGACGTCGAGGGCCCTGGCCAGGGGACAGTACTGGCCGTAGGAGCGCATGGCCGGATGCTACCGCCGCGGCTTGACCTGCTCAACCACCCGGAAGACGTGCTCGTCTTGGTACTTGCAAAACTCAATCATCTACTTTAGATTGCCGTTCTTACGCCGCGGGCGCGGGAGGTGACCTCGCGCTCGGTCACTCGCGCCCGCGGGAAGGAGGCGACATGTCGGTTCAAGTCCTCGCCCCGACGCGTCGGGAAGCGGTCGTGCAGCGCAGGCGGAGGATCAGCAGGGTCGTGCTGGCCGCCCACATCGCGGACGCCGTCGGCCTTCTCGGCGCCGACCTCGCGCTCGTGGTGCTGGGCATCTCGGCCCTGAGCGGAGGCGACCCGCTGGCGGCCTACCCGGCCATGAGCCTGATCTCGCGCGCCGTCCTGCTGCCTCTCGCCGCCCTCACGCTGGTATCGGGGATCGCGCTCGCCCTCCTCTCGCGCTGGGGCCTGGCGCGCTACTGGTGGACGACCATCAAGCTGGCCGTCACCGTCGGGCTCATCACCGTGCTCGGCCTCGTCCTCGTCCCCGGCCTCGGCCGCGCCGCCGCGGCGGCCAGCGGCGGGACGGGCACCGCGATCCCGGTGGCGCGGCAGCTGGCCTACGTGGTGGCGCCCGCCACCGCCTCGCTCCTGCTCATCACGAACCTCGTGCTGGGCGTCTACAAGCCGTTCGGTCGGCTGCGCGCCGCCGGGGACCGCCCGTCCCCCGACGAGGCGCGAGCGGCGGCCGCGCGAGTACACGCGCGGGAGGTCGCATGAGAGCCCGACGGCGTGAGAGCCCCGTACCAGACCGGCCGACCGAGGAGGTCCCATGAGAGCCGAACCGTACATGCCAACCGTCACCGACCGTGCGGCCGACGAGCGCGCCGCCGGTGTCGGCTACCCCCGCCTGACCCGGACCGCCGCCGTCGCCGTGATCGTCGGCGTGCTGGCGCAGGCCGCGCTGGCCGGCGGGTTCCTGGCCGGCCACGCCGCGCTCGTCCAGGTCCACATGGCCGTCGGCGGGCTCCTGGTCCTCTCGGGGGTGACGCTCGTCGTCGCCGGCCTGGTCGGGCGCCGCCGCAGTCGCGAGCCGCGGTCGCTGCTGGCCGCGCGGGTCGGCGTGCTGCTCCTGCTCCTCGTCACGGCCAGCGCCGGTCTGGCGGCGGGCGGGGGCACGCGGGACCTGCTCATGCTGCACATCCCACTGGCGATCCTCAGCATGGGCCTGTCGTCGCGGCTCCTCGACGCGTCGGGCGCGGCCGCGCGGCGGCACTAACCCGCACGGCGGCACTAACCCGCGCGGCGGCGCTAACCCGAGCGGCGGCGCTAGCCCGAGCGCGGAGGCCGGTCGCCGGCGCGAGGCGCCCGCCGGGAGACGAGCCGCGCCCCTGGGCGCCCACCGCACCGCGAGGCGCCGGCCCAGGACGACCCCGCGCGCCCGGCCGCCGCCTAGGCCTACTCCGGGGCCTCCCAGAACGTCAGCCAGGTGCCCACGTGGTCCTCGACCGTGAACTCGGTCTGGCCCCAGGGGCGCGGCGCGATGGGGTCCACGACCGTGACGCCGGACGCGCGCAAGCGCTCGTAGAACCGCTCCAGGTCCGGCACCTCGACGTAGAGGGACACGGCCGACCTGCCGCCGAGCCGCCGCCTTATCGCCTCGTTGTAGGCGGGCGAGTAGAGGTCCGTGGGCACCTCGAGCATGATCCGCGCGTCGCCCCGCGAGAGCGAGCAGTTCACCTCGTCGGGTCCGCCGCGCGTCAGCTCGAACCCCAGCTTCTCGCGGTAGAAGTCGAGCGCCTCGCCCATGTCGGGCACGCGCACCGTCGGGATGACCGCCCAGCCAGCCACCTGAGCCTCCCGCGCCCGTCCCCTGGACCCGCCTAGAGGCTACACGCTCCGGACGCGGCGGCTACTGCGGAGCGAGCAGCACGACCTCGCGCAGCGTGGCGAGGTCCACCGCGGGGCGCACGATGTAGGTGCGCCTGAGCTCGTTGGGGTCCTGCGGCAGCACCTCCTCGACCACGCCTACGAGGACGCCGACCGGGAAGAGGCCGCCGCGGCTGGAGGTCTCGACCTCGTCGCCCACCTCCACGGGCTCGACCTCGAGGAAGCCGGTCACGCGCACCCTGTCGCCGACGTCGCCGACGGCGATGCCCTGGCCGCCCTTGCCCCGCACGGTCACGCCCACGCGGGACTCCGGGTCGAGGATCGTCCGCACCAGGGCCGTGTCAGGGCCGGCGTCGGTGACGATGCCGACGAGCCCCTGCGGCACCGTCACGGGCATGTCCACCGTCACGCCGTCCCTGGCGCCCAGGCCGACGATGAGGCGCGCCAGCTCCGCCCCCACCTCGCCGCCGACCACGGGCGCCGTCGCGACCGTGCCGGGCGACTGCGAGCGCCGCACGGACAGGACCTCCTCGAGGCGCTGCACCTCGAGCTCGAGGAAGCGCGCCTCCTGGCGGGAGGCGGCCAGCTCGGCCTCGAGCCTCTCGACCTCGGCGCGGAGGTCGCGCCTGTCGACGAGGCTCTCCACGGTCAGCCTGACGTTCGTGCCGGCGCGGTGCAGCAGGTCCTGCGGCAGGGCGACCGCCGCCGAGTACTCGAAGGGCACGCGTCCGACCACGGCCATGAGCGCGATGGTGACGAGGCCGAGCGCGAGGAACGCGTACCAGGCCCTGAGCAGGCTAGACAAGTGGTGCCCCCAGCCGCCGCGCCGCCTCGACGACGGCGGGCAGGCTCAGCCCGACGACGTTGGTGTAGCAGCCCTCGATGCCCGCGACCAAGGCGGCGCCGCGGCCCTGTATCGCGTAGCCGCCGGCCTTGTCGACGCCCTCGCCGGAGGCCACGTACCACGCGACCTCCCTGTCGCTGAGGCGCCTGAAGCGGACCCGCGTGCGCACGACGACGTCCTCGCGGCGGCCCGCCAGGCGCAGGGCGTGGCCCGTGTAGACGTCGTGGACCGTGCCGGAGAGGCGCCGCAGGTAAGCGGCGTTGTCAGCGGGGGTGGGGGGCTTGTTGATGACCTCGCCGTCGACGACGACCGTCGTGTCTGCCGCCAGGACCAGGTCGCCCGGGCGACGCGCGCCCACGACCTCGGCCTTGGCCGCCGCCAGGCGGGCGACGAGCTCCGCCGGGTCCTCGCCGGGCCTCACGGTCTCGTCGACGTCGGCCGGCTCCACCTCGAACTCCAGCCCCAGGCTCGCGAGGAGCTCGCGACGCCGTGGCGATGCGCTGGCCAGCACGAGTCCCCTCACGCGGACCAGTCTACCCAGGCCGGGGAGGCGGTTAGACTGCCGGCCGGGATGGCCCAGACGCCGGGAAGCGACGGACGGAAGCGCGCAGCCGCCGGGGCCGCCCTGGCGCTGGTCGAGGACGGCATGACGCTGGGCCTCGGCACGGGAAGCACGGCCTACTGGTTCGTCGCCGGCGTCGCCGAGCGGCTGCGCGAGGGCTCGCTGCGGCGCGTGCGCGGCGTGCCGACGTCCGAGGCGACGGCGCGCCAGGCGCGCGAGGCGGGCATCGAGCTCGTCGACCTGCCCGCCGCCGGCGTCGACCTGGCGGTGGACGGCATGGACGAGCTGGCGCCCTCGCTCGACGCCGTCAAGGGGCTGGGTGGCGCGCTGCTGCGGGAGAAGGTCGTGGCGTCGTCGGCGCGCCGGTTCGTGCTCATCGGCGACGAGTCGAAGCTGGTGTCGCGCCTGGGCGAGAGGGCGCCCGTGCCCGTCGAGGTCGTGCCCTTCGGCCTGGCGCGGACCAGGCTCCTCCTCGAGCGCCTGGGAGCGGAGGCGCGCCCGCGCCCGGCGGGCGGCTCGCTGTTCGTCACCGACAACGGCAACCACGTGGTCGACTGCCGCTTCGAGGCGCCCTTCGACCCGGAGGAGCTGGCGGCCGAGCTGTCCTCCCTGCCCGGCGTCGTCGAGCACGGGCTGTTCCTGGGCCTGGCCGACCTGGCCTTCGTCGCCGGGGCCGGCGGCGTGCGCCGCCTGGAGGCCGCGGCGTGACCGGAGCGCGTCGCCGGGAGGGCGCCGCGTGACCGCGGGGGTCGCGGCGTGATCGTGGCCGTCGGGCTCGACCTCGTCGAGATCGCGCGGATCAGGCGCGCCGCCGAGAACCACCCGCGCCGCTTCCTCTCCCGCTGCTTCCACCCCGAGGAGCTCGCCGCGCTCGCGGGCCGCAACGACGTCTACCCCGGCCTCGCGGCGCGCTTCGCGGCCAAGGAGGCGTTCGCCAAGGTGTGGCCGGCCTCGCTGGGGTGGCGCGACGTCTGGGTCGTGAAGGAGGGCAGGAGGCCGGTGCTGCGCGCGAGCCCGCGCCTCGCCGCCGCCATGGAGCGCGAGGGCCTGGTCGCCCACGTCTCGCTGTCGCACGCCGTCGACCACGCCGCCGCCGTGGTCGTGCTCGAGCGCCGATGAGCGGGGCCGAGATGACCCGCGTCGTCGCGTACACCGACGGGTCCTGCGACACGGCGTCGGGCCGGGGGGGCTGGGCCTACCTGCTCAAGGCCGACGGGCGCGAGCGCCGGGCCTCTGGCTTCGAGGCGCACACGACGAACAACCGCATGGAGCTGACGGCCGCCGTGCGCGCCCTGGAGGCCCTCACCAGGCCCTGCCGCGTCACGGTCGTCACCGACAGCGAGTACCTCAAGAAGGCGTTCACCGACGGCTGGCTGGACAGGTGGCAGCGCAACGGCTGGCGCACGGCCTCCCGACAGCCGGTGAAGAACCGCGACCTGTGGGAGCGACTCCTCGAGCTCACGTCCGTCCACGACGTCGAGTGGTCGTGGACGCGCGGGCACGCCGGCCAGCCAGAGAACGAGCTCGTCGACGCCCTCGCGCTCGCGGCGCGGCGCACGGGGCGCGGCACCGCCGCCACCGGCTGAGGCCAGGCGGCCGGACCGCCTGTCCCGGCGCCGCCGGTCGCGGGGCCGCCCGCGCCCGCTCGGGTCGCTCCTCCGCGGCCGCTAGGCCGCCAGCTCGGCCAGGAAGCGCCTGAGGACCTCGAGGCCGAGGGGCAGCGACCCCGCGTCGACCCACTCCGACAGCGTGTGCGCGCCGCCGCCCTTGTAGGCGCCCAGCGCGATGGCGCTGACGCCGGCGGCCATCGCCGCGTTGGCGTCCGTGCTGGCCGGGGCGAGGGTCGCCTCCAGGCCCACCGAGACCAGCGCACGCCTGGCGGCCTCGACGAGGACGGCGTGGTCGCGCGCGCCGGCGGGCCTCGCGCCCACGCGACTCACGGCCAGGCCGCAGCCGCTCTCCTCGGCGACCTTCTCGATCTCGGCGCGGCACGCCTCCCACAGCAGCTCGAGCGTGCGTTGGTCGACGCTGCGCAGGTCGAGGGCGAAGCCGGCCTCCGCGGCTATCGAGTTCACGCTGGTGCCGCCCCACAGGAGGCCGACGTTGAGGCTCGAGCGCGGCTCGCGCGGCACGGGCAGCGCGGCCAGCCTGGCGACGGCCCGGCCCACGGCATGCACGGCGCTGGGGCTCGGGTAGTCGCCCCACGAGTGACCGCCGGCGGCCGTCATCACGACCTCGTGGCGCAGCGACCCGACGCCCTGCGTGCAGACCGAGCCGAGGTGGCCGTCGAAGGCCACGAAGTGGTCGATCTCGCCCGCCAGGTCGGCCACCACCTGCCGGGCGCCCCTGAGGTCGCCGGCGCCCTCCTCGCCCACGGTGGCCGCCACCACCAGCCGCGGACGACGCTGTGGCGGGTCCTGCAGGTAGGCGGTGAGCACCGCCAGGCCGGCCGCGTCGTCGCCGACGCCCGCGCCGGCCAGCCGGTCGCCGTCGCGTCGCACGGTGACGTCGGTGCCCTCGACGAACACGCTGTCGAGGTGCGCCGCCACGAGCACCAGGGGACCGCTCCCGCCGGGCACCTCGGCCACGACGTTCCCGGCGGCGTCGCGGCGCGGCTCGAGGCCCGCCTCGCGCCACAGACGCGCCACCAGCTCGGCCCGAGCGTCCTCGGCGAAGGTGGGCGCCGGCGTCTCCGCCAGCAGCAGCACGAGGTCCACGAGCCGCTGCGCCAGCCCGGCCTGCGCCGGGTCGCCCAGCGCCTGGCTCACCCCTCGCCGCCGTCCTGCAGCGTCGCGATGCCCTCCCGCAGGGCGTAGAGGGCGGCCTGCGTGCGGTTGTTGAGCCTCAGCTTCGAGAAGATCTCGGTCAGGCGGTTCCTCACGGTCTTCTCGCTCACGCCCAACCTCTCGGCGATCTCCTGGTTCGTCGCTCCCTGCGCCAGGTGCCTGAGGATCTCCTCCTCGCGCTCGGTGAGCTCGCTGATCTTGTGCTCCGGGTGAGCGGGCAGGTCGCCGTACTTGCGGAACTCGGCGAGGATCTCCGCGGCCATCTCGGCGTTCAGCAGGGTCTCGCCGGCCGCGACGCGGCGTATCGCCTCGATCAGCTCGTCCGCGCCGGAGTCCTTGAGCATGTAGCCGCGCGCGCCGACCTTGATGGCCTCGAAGACGTACCGGTCCTGCCTGTACATGGTGAGGATGATGACCTTGGCGTCGGGCTGCTCGGCCAGGATCGCCTTCGTGGCCGCCACCCCGTCGACCTCGGGCATCTGGATGTCCATGAGGACCACGTCGGGCCGCGTCTCCAGCGCGTGCCTGATCGCCTCCCGGCCCGTCGACGCCTCGCCGATGACCCGGAAGCCCTCCTCGGTCTCGAGGATCGTGCGCAGGCCCTGCCGGAACATGGCGTGGTCGTCGCAGAGCAGTATCCGCGTCATGACTCACTGTACTCCGCGTGCCGCCGGGCGCGTCGCCGGGGTGCCGCGGGGCGCGGAGCACGTCGGACCGCTCCCGGGGCGCCGGGTGGTCCGCTGCGCGGCCCGCGCCGGGCCCGGAGAGGATGCCCGCCACGTCGGTCCGGGCCCCGCTCGACGCCCGGCCCGATGGTACCCTGGCGTCCGCAGCTGCCGGGCACGCCGGGCCGGCCACGCCTCCGAACTGCCTCACCGGGCCGGTGGCCTCGTCGGCGCGGGGTGCCCGGCAGCTGTGCTGGGTGCCGCCGGCCGCGAAGAGGCGGCGCGCACCATCCTCGAGCAGAGATCGGAGGACGCATGGCACACCCGAAGGGCGTCCTGCTGGAGCGGGCGCAGAAGCTCGGCCTGGAGCGCCCCGAGTTCCGCACCGCGCGCACCGGACCCGAGCACGAGCCGAGCTTCATCACCGACGTCGTGCTCGGGGGCGAGGTCATCGGCACCGGGCAGGGCGGCACCAAGCGCACGGCCGAGAAGCACGCGGCCGAGGAGGCGCTGGCGGCGCTCGAGGCGCGCCAGGCGACGTCCGGCAAGGCCGCGGCGAAGGGCAAGGGCAAGCAGGCCGCCAAGGGCGACGGCGAGAAGGCGACCAAGGGCAAGGGCGGCGCGGCGAAGGGAGCCAAGGACGGCGCCTCCGCCAAGGTCGCCGGGGCGTCCGGCGCCGAGGCCGCCGGGGACGCCTCCGCGGCGAAAGCGGCCCCGGCGGCCGCGTCCGCGGCGGTGACGGACGCCGAGGACGAGGGCGCCGCCGAGGTGGAGGAGGGCGAGGAAGCCCCCTTCGACGGACCCTGGCCGATGTTCGACGACCTCCTCGCCGCCGTGGTCGCCGTCGCCGAGCGCCGCGTCTTCGCCGACCTGAGGGGCGAGGAGGCGCGGGTCGCGATCCGCGACTTCTCTCTGGCCCTCTACAAGGACCTGCTCCTGGGCCTCGGCGAGATCGAGGAGGAGGAAGAGGAGGAGGACTGAGCGGGGGCGGCCGGCGCTAGGCCGCGAGACGCCCTGGGCGCGCCGGCACGCGCCGCCGCCCCGCTCCGCCCCTGCCGGCGAACCGCCCCTCAGCGACCCTGCTTCGCGAAGCGCTCGATGCTGCGGAGCAGGGCCGTCGCCTTCTCGCGCACCAGCATCTCGCGCAGGGCGTCGCTGCCGCCGAAGCCTCCCGTGCCGTGCAGCTCGATGATGTCCACGGCCTTGGCGCTGAAGGCCGACAGCGGCGTGGCGATCGCGATGCCCGCCGTGGTCTCCGGCGTCGCCGCCTCCAGGCTGAACAGGTCGTCGTCCAGGCCGCCGGCTTCCGGGTTCACGACCACCACGACGTCGCCGTCGTTGGTCTTCACCAGGTAGCGGCGCTCCTCCCGGCGCGCGGGGCGTTCCATGGGTCAAGCAGGCTAGCACGGTGGCCCGGCGGCGCCGCCGGATGGCAGACTTACCCGGTGAGCGGTCTGCTTGCCTCCGAGCCTGGCCTCGCGGTGGCCGCGATCATCGCCCTCGGCGTCGCCGCCCAGTGGCTGGCCTGGCGCTGGCGCGTGCCCGCGATCCTCCCGCTGCTGACCGCCGGCTTCCTCGTGGGGCCGGTCCTCGGCGTGGTCACGCCTGCCGATCTCTTCCCCGCCGACCTGTTCTTCCCCCTCGTCTCCCTCGCCGTCGGGCTGATCCTGTTCGAGGGCGGCCTGACCCTGCGCTTCGCCGAGATCCGCGAGACGCGCCGCGTCGTGCTGAACCTCGTGACCTGGGGCGGCCTCGTCACCTGGGCGGGGGCGTCGCTGGCGGCCCACCTCATCGCCGGCGTCGAGATGCACCTGGCGCTGCTCTTCGGCGCGCTCGTCATGGTCACGGGACCCACCGTCATCGGCCCCCTGCTGCGCATCGTCAGGCCCGTCGCGAACGTCGCGAACGTCCTCAAGTGGGAGGGGATCGTCATCGACGCGGTCGGCGCGCTGCTGGCCGTGCTCGTCTACGAGTCCCTGCTGCTGCGCAGCGCCGGCGAGCCCCTCGGCAGCGTCCTGCTCCTGCTCCTGCGCTTCCTCCTCGTCGGCGCCCTCACCGGCGCGGCCGGCGGCCTGGCCCTCGCCTGGCTCCTCAAGCGCCGCGCGGTGCCCGACTTCCTCATCAACGTCGTGGCCCTGGCCATGCTCTTCGCCACCTTCGCGGTCGCCGACCTCCTCTCCTCGGAGGCCGGTCTGCTTGCGGCCGTGGTGATGGGCATCATCGTCGCGAACGCCGGCGTGCCGAACCTCGGCTCCCTGCTGACCTTCAAGGAGGACCTGACGGTCCTCTTCGTCAGCGTGCTGTTCATCGTCCTGGCCGCGAACGTGACCCGCGAGGCGGCGCTGGCCGCCCTGCGGTGGGAGACGATGGCCGTCGTCGCCGTCGTGCTGCTCGTGCTGCGCCCGCTCGACGTCCTGCTCTCGAGCATCGGCTCGCGCCTGTCGCGCCGGGAGCGCGCGTTCATCGCCTGGGTGAGCCCGCGAGGCATCGTCGCCGCCTCGGTCACCTCGCTGCTCGCCTCCCGCCTCCTCGACGAGGGCATCGCCGGCGCCGGCTCGCTGGTGCCCCTGGTGTTCGCGGTGATCGTCGTGAGCGTGCTGCTCGCCAGCCTCACGGCCAAGCCGCTGGGCGTGCGGCTGGGCGTCGCCGACCCCGACCCGCAGGGCGTCCTCTTCCTCGGCGCCCACCCCGTGGCCCGCGACATCGCCAGGCGCCTCGCCGACCGCGGTCTCCCGGTCCTGCTGGCCGACACGAACGGCGCCAACGTGGGGGCGGCGCTCGCGGAGGGCCTGCCGGCCTACCACGGGAGCCTGCTCGCCGACGGCAACGACGACCAGCTCCGGCTCTCCGGCATCGGCCGCCTCGTCGCGCTGACGCCGAACGAGGAGGCGAACGCGCTCACGGCCGTGCGCTTCCGCCGCGAGTTCGGGAAGGACAACGTCTATCAGCTCTCCCCCAAGGAGCACGTGCCGCACGCGAACCGCCTGGGCGGGGAGAACCGCGGCCTGTGGCTGTCGCTGGGCGACCTCTCCTACGACAGGCTGCAGCGGCTCCGCCAGGCCGGTGCCGAGCTCGTAGAGGTCGAGCTCACGCCGGAGCACACGCTGGCGGACTTCATCGCCACCCACGGCGACGCCGCCGTGCCGCTGTTCATCGCCCGCGACGGCGCCGTCGAGGTCGTGTCGGAGACGACCGACCCGGAGCGCGAGGACGGCGGGACGCTGCTCACGTACATCGACCCGCGGGCCTGAGGGGTCCGCGGGTAGAGCGCCGCGGGCCGGCCGCACTGCGGGCCCCGCACCCGCTCCTGCGGTCAGCCCGCGCGGTAGCGGACGCTACTCGCTGGCCTCGTCGAGGAACTGCTGCAGCTTCGCCGTGTTCACGGTGATGGGCGAGCGCCGGCGGCGCACGGCGCCGTACTCGAGCAGGCGCGCCAGGCAGTGGCTGACGGTCTCGCGCGTGGCGCCGATCATCTTCGCCAGGTCCTGCTGCGTGAGGTTCAGGTCGATGACCGTGCCGCGCTCCGACTCGACGCCGAAGTCGTTCGCCAGCCGCAGCAGCAGGTTCGCCAGGCGCCCGGGGGCGTCGAACGCGCCCACCTCCGCCTGCCACTGCTGGGCCTGCCACAGGCGCGTGCTCATCACCTGGATGAACTTCATCGCGATCTTCGGGTGCTGCTGCAGCAGGCGCTGGAACTCCTGCTCCGGCATGACGATCAGAGTGGTGTCGACGACGGCCTCGGCCTGGTTCGGCCGCCGCTCGCTCTCCAGCAGCAGCAGCTCGCCGAAGATGTCGTACTGCCCCAGCAGCCCCAGGATCATCTCCTTGCCGTTGGGGAAGTACATGGAGATCTTCACCATGCCGTCGCGCACGAAGTAGAGGGCGTCGGCGGGGTCCTCCATGTGGTAGATGATCTCGCCCGCCGCGAAGCGCTTGTACGGAGTGATGCGCGTGATCTTCTCCAGCTCGTCCGGCGTCAGGTCCTGGAACAGCTTCGTGTTCTTCAGGTGCCAGACCAGGCTCGGGTACTGACTCGAACTCGACTCCGTCATCCAGCGCCCCTCTCGACACGCTCCCCGGCTTCGGCCCGAGGTCGGCCAGCAAGGCCGTGGTGGTACGCGATGTTCATAAATCTAACTCAATCCTCAGCCGCGTTCCCCAAAGCCGCCGCCATCGCGTCCGAGAGCCGCATGAGCCGCTCGTACGACTCGGGGTCCAGGTAGTCGCCCACCCTGAGCCCGTCTACGAAGATCGTCGGCGTGCCCGTGATGCCGAGGTCCTGCACCGCCACGCGGTACGACTCCTCGACCAGGTCGCTGAAGCGACCCGTCCTCACGCACGTGGGCAGCTCCTCGACGGCCAGGCCAGCCTCCGCGGCGATCGCGACGAACTGCTCGAGCGGGTCGGGGAGCTCCGCCCACCGCGACTGCTGGGCGAAGAGGGCGTCGGCGAACGTCCAGAACGCGTCCTCGCCCGCCTGGTCGCCGCCTGCGGCGCCGGCCTCCGCGGCCACGCACTCCGCCGCCTCGGCGGCGACGGTGGCGTTGGGGTGGACGCTCTTCAGCGGGAGGTGGTGCAGCTCGAAGCGGACGTCGCCGCGCTCGAGGAGCCTGGCGATGAGCGGCATGCCCTGCGCCGCGAAGTTCGCGCAGAACGGGCACTGCAGGTCGGTGAACTCGCGCACGACGTAGCGGGCGTCGGCGGGGCCGAGGGCGTGGGCCGGCGGACCGAACAGCTCCTCCGGAACCGACTGCGGCTCGAAGCGCACCCTGACCCGCGCGGGCTCGCCGCCCGTGACCTCCACCTCCATCAGGTACTCCTGCACCTGGACGACGACCTCGCCGGCGTCGGCCAGCTCGGCGGTGCGCGTGCGGAAGAAGTCGGTGACCGGCGAGGCGATCCCCGACCCGTAGCCGCTGGCCGCGCCGATCAGGGCGCCGATGAAGCGCGCGTTCGCGTCGGTGAGCTCGCCCTCGCCCTCGACGGCCACCGCCGTGCCCAGGGACTCCTCGATGCCGAAGGCGAAGCCGGAGGCCGACTCGTGGCCGGCGCCGGCCTCGCGCACGCCGTAGCCCCGTAGCTGGTCGAGGATCGTCGCCGGCTCCTGGCCGAGCTGGGCGAGCGCCGGCGAGCCGAGCGCGGCGAGCGCGAGGGCCGCTAGCGCCGCGACGAGGCGGCGCGCGGCGGGGACGTCGAGCATGACGCAGTCTAAGTTGGCGCGATTCCCGTCACAACGTCGGGGAGACGGAGGGCCGGCGCCGGCGGGACGGCGCGGCCGCGTCGTGGCCGGGCAGCCTGGCGCGGGAGCGGTCCAGGCGCCCGCGTCAGGGCCGGACAGGGGACGTCGACCCGAACCCGGCGGACGCGGCGCATGCACCCGCATCACGGGCGCATCACGGTGGCACCCCTACCGTCCCGTCACGGCAGACGAGAGCGCTGCCGGCTTTAGGAGAGTGAGGGTGCCATGGACAAGAGACTGGGTGCGGCTCTGCTCGGCGCGGTGCTCGTCGCCGCCTTCCTGCTGGTCCCGGTCGCGGCGCTGGGCCAGCCGACGACGGACGATACCGAAGCCGTGTTGGCGATGGAAGCCGAGCGCTTCCGGGCCCTCGTCGACAGGGACCTGCGCAAGGCGGAGAGCCTCCACGCCGAGGAGTTCGTGCTGATCGACCCCTACGGCCACGCGAGCACGCGGCAGCAGTTCTTCGACGACATCGCCGTGGGGCACCTTAGGTTCGTGGACTCGGTCAACGACCACGCTGAGGTGAGGGTCTACGGCGACGCCGCGGTCCTCAAGCAGCACTCCTTCGTGACCGCCGTCGTGGACGGGCAGGAGTTCCCGCCCATGGAGCTGTGGGAGATGTTCGTCTACGAGCGCCGGGACGGCCAGTGGCAGGTCGTATGGGCCATGGCCTCCGAGACCCGCTACTAGCCGCGGCGGGCTGGCCAGAGGCGGGCGGCGCCCTCAGCCGGCGCCGCCCGCTCTCGTCAGCGGCACGCGCCGGGCTCGCGTCACCTCGTGGAGCACGGCGGCTTCGACCTCGATGAGGGCGCTCACTCCCCCGCCTCCCCCGAACACGGCGCCGCTCGCCGGCACCGTGACCTCGTCCACCAGCGTGGGCAGCTCCCGGAGGTGGCCGAAGGGCGGCATCGCGCCGACCCTGTACCCGGTGACGAGCAGCGCCTCCTCGGGGCTGGCGAAGCGCACCTGCTTGCGTCCCACGCCGAGCGCCGCGGCCAGCAGAGGGTAGGAGACCCGGCTCTCCCCTGCGGCGACGACCAGCAGGGGCTCGCCGAGGGCGAGGAACACCAGGCTCTTGACGATGCGCCCCGGCTCCGTGCCCACGGCCGCGGCCGCGTCGGGCACCGTGGGCGTGGGGACGCCGAGGCGGTAGAGGCGCGCCGGCACGCCGTGGCGCCGGCAGAACTCCTCGAGGTCGGACTCCGTGAGCGCTGCTGGGGCTGTCACGCCAGGCAGTCTATGCCGCGAAGGGTTGCGGCCAGGACGGCGTTCGTGGGCCCCCGTGGTACCTTGTGCCGATGCTCGACGTCCCCGAGTCGCTGCGCGACCTGGTCGCCCGCGAGCGCGAGGCCATCACCGACCTGCAGGTGCTCCTCGCCCGCGTGGGCGCCGACCAGGAGCACCTCGGGGACGTGCGCACGGCCCTCGCCGACCTGGACGGCCTCTTCATGATCGTCGTGGCCGGCGAGTTCAACGCGGGCAAGTCGAGCCTCCTCAACGCCCTGCTCGGCGAGGCCGTGATGCCCGAGGGCGTCACGCCCACCACCGACCGCATCACGGTCGTCACGCACGGCGAGCGGCCCTCGGAGCGCTCGGATGGCCCGGCGGTCGTGTACCGCACGCACCCCGCCCCTCTGCTGCGGGACATCGCCCTCGTCGACACCCCGGGCACGAACGCGATCATCAAGCGCCACCAGGAGCTGACCGAGCGCTTCGTGCCGCGGGCCGACCTCCTGCTCTTCGTGACGTCGGCCGACAGGCCGTTCACGGAGAGCGAGCGGCGGTTCCTCGAGCTCATCGCCTCGTGGGGCCGCAAGGTCGTGATGGTCGTCAACAAGGTCGACATCCTCGACACCGAGGACCAGCGCGCCGAGGTCCAGCGCTACGTGCGCGAGAACGCCCGCCAGACGCTCAACGTGACGCCCGACGTGTTCCTCGTCAGCGCCAAGCGGGCCGAGCGCGCGCGCGAGGCCGGCGACGACGCGGCCCTCGAGGGCTCGGGCGTGCCGGCGCTGGCGCGCGCGATCTCCGAGCGCCTCGGCGCGGAGCGTCCGCGCCTGAAGCTGCTCTCGCCCCTCGGCGTCGCCCAGCGGTTGGTGGGCATCTACCAGGACCAGGTCGCCGCGCGGCTCGAGCTGCTCACCGACGACAACGCCAGCCTCGACGAGATCGAGCGCCAGGGCCGGCAGTTCGAGCGAGACATGCGCCGCGAGTTCGAGGCGCACGCCCTGCGCGTGAAGGAGGTCGTGCGCGACGTCAAGGAGCGCGGCGACGAGTTCTTCGACGACGTCGTGCGCTTCCGCCGCATCCCCAAGCTGCTCAACAGCAAGGCCGTGCAGGAGGAGTTCGAGCGGCGCGTCCTGGCCGGGACGGAGCAGCAGCTCGAGAGGGCCGTCTCCGAGCTCGTCGACTGGTTCATCGAGCGCAACCTCCGCTTCTGGGAGGACGTCATGCGCTTCGTGAACGAGCGCGCGTCGGCGGCCGAGGACCGCGTGATCGGCGAGGTGGGCGGGCGCTTCGAGTACGACCGGCGCGCGCTGGTGCGCACCCTCGGGGAGCGCGCCCAGGACGCCCTCGACACCTACGACGACGCCGCGGAGTCGCGGCGGCTGGCCGACGACCTGCAGCAGGCGGTGCTCCGCACGGGCCTGTTCAACGTGACGGGCATCGGCCTCTCCGCCGCCGTGCTGGCGTTCATCACGACGGCGGCGCTCGACGTCACCGGGATCCTGCTCGGCCTCACGCTCGTGGGCGTGGGCCTGCTGGTGATCCCGCGCCAGCGCGCGAAGGCCAAGCGCGAGCTGGCCGCGCGTATGCGCGAGCTCGAGGAGGCCCTGGCGCAGGGCATCACCCGCCAGTTCGAGGAGGAGCTGGAGCGCTCGCGCGAGAAGCTCGCCGGCGCCATCAGCCCCTACACGCGCTTCGTGCGCTCCGAGCTCGACCGCCTCGGCGCGGTCGGCGAGGAGCTGGACGAGATGAGCGTGCGCCTGGCGGCGCTCCGCGGCGAGGTCGAGGCGCTGGAGTAGACTCTCGGCCATGACCGTGAAGGCCGCCCCGCGCGTGGCGTTCCAGGGCGTGGCCGGGGCGTTCAGCGAGGAGGCCGCGCTGGCCTTCGCGCCTGGCGGCGACGCCGTCGGCTACCCGACCTTCGAGGAGGCGTTCGAGGCCACGGTGCGCGGCGAGTGCGACTACGCCTGCCTGCCCGTGGAGAACAGCCTGGCCGGCTCGATAAACCAGACCTACGACCTCCTCACCGACTCGGTGCTGGTGGTCGTGGCCGAGCGCGTCGTGCGCGTGCACCACAACCTGCTCGTGCCGCCGGGCACGGGCCTCCACGAGGTGAGGCGCGTCTACAGCCACCCCCAGGCCCTGCAGCAGTGCCAGCGCTTCATCAGGCAGCACGGCTTCGAGGCCGTGGCCGACTACGACACGGCCGGCGCCGCGCAGCGCCTCCTGGAGCGCGCGCGCAGCGAGCCGGGCAGCGCGGCCATCGCCAGCCGGCGCGCCGCCGAGACCTACGGCCTCGAGATCGCGGCCGAGAGGATCGAGGACCTGACCTTCAACTTCACGCGCTTCTTCGTCCTCGGCCACGACGAGCGACCGCCCCAGCCGGGCCGGCAGCACAAGACGAGCCTCGTGCTGGCCACGCACCACAGGCCCGGCGGCCTCGTCTCCTGCCTGCAGGTCTTCCCCGAGCACGGCATCAACATGACGAAGCTCGAGTCGCGCCCGCGACGCGACAAGCCGTGGAGCTACCTCTTCTACGTCGACATCGAGGGTCACGTCGCGGAGCCCGCCGTCGCGGCCGCCCTCACGGGCCTGATGCGCCGTGCGGCGTTCGTGAAGTACCTGGGCAGCTACCCGGCGGCGGAGCCCGTCGAGATCGACTGAGGCGGGGCGTGGTCACGGCGCCGGCAACGGCACCACCTCCACCCCGAGGGCGAGCGCCCGCACGCCCTCGCCCGGGTACCACAGGGTGCGCGAGCGGTAGACGCCGCGCCAGGGCGCCCGCAGCACCTCGGTGAAGCCGCGCGGGACGTCGAGCAGCCACAGCTCCCTCACGCCGCCGGCCGCGTAGAGCGGCGCCCGCTCCTCGTGCGTCTCGCGTCCGCGCACGACCTCCGCGACGAGCAGCGCCGCGGCCCCGTCGTAGGAGCCGCCCACGCCCAGGGGCTGACCGGCCCGGCGCCCCGCCGCCGGGAACACCGCGACGTCGGCCCTCAGCAGGTCCCACGGGCCCAGGCGCAGCGGCGCGGCGTGCACGGCCGTGCCGCCGGCGCGGAGGACGGCGTCGCCGCGGAGCTGCGCGCCGAGGTGCGCGAGGACGGCCGTCTCCCGGGGCGAGGGCGCGCGTCCGGGGCGCACGCGGCCGCCGACGAGCTCCGCCCGCGGACCCTCCGCCAGGGCCCCGGCCCGCGACGCGGCCAGGAACGCCGCGACCGTGACCTGGGGGAGACGCGCGCCGCGCATGCCCGCAGGTTGCGTCCTGGCGGCCGCTCGCACGCCGGGTCGCTGGCGCCGTGCCGACCTCCTCTAGTCGGGAGTCCGTGCCCGCCGCAACCCACCGGAGGCCCGCTGCCGCGGTGATACACTCCGCCGGATAAAGATGCCGCGGCGTGAGGACATACACAAGATCCTGATCATCGGCTCCGGTCCCATCGTCATCGGGCAGGCGGCCGAGTTCGACTACTCGGGCACGCAGGCGTGCAAGGCGCTGCGTGCGGCGGGCTTCGAGGTCGTGCTCGTCAACTCGAACCCCGCCACGATCATGACCGACCCCGACGTCGCCGACAGGACCTACGTCGAGCCCCTCACGCCCGAGTTCGTCGCCGAGGTGATCCGCGTCGAGCGGCCCGACGCCCTGCTCCCCACGCTCGGCGGGCAGACCGCGCTGAACCTGGCCGCCAGGCTGCACGAGGAGGGCGCGCTGGAGGAGCACGGCGTGCGGCTGATCGGCGCGAACTACGCCGCGATCCAGAAGGGCGAGGACCGCCAGCTCTTCCAGGAGGCGATGGCGCGCATCGGCCTCAAGACGCCAGCCGGGCGCATGGTCACGAGCCTCGCGGAGGCGCTGGAGTTCGTCGAGGCCATCGGCTACCCGGCGATCGTCAGGCCGAGCTTCACGCTGGGCGGCACCGGCGGCGGCATCGCCCGCGAACGGGACGAGTTCGTGCGCGTCGTCCGCCAGGGCCTGCACGACTCTCCCGTGGGCAGCGTGCTGATCGAGCAGTCGGTCCTGGGGTGGAAGGAGTACGAGCTCGAGGTGATGCGCGACTCGAACGACACGGTCGTGATCATCTGCTCGATCGAGAACCTCGACCCCATGGGCGTGCACACCGGCGACAGCATCACCGTGGCGCCGGCGCAGACGCTCTCGGACAAGGAGTACCAGCGCCTGCGCGACGCCGCCATCGCGATCATCCGCGAGATCGGCGTCGACACCGGCGGGTCGAACATCCAGTTCGCCGTCGACCCCGACAGCGGGGACGTGATCGTCATCGAGATGAACCCGCGCGTCTCGCGCTCCTCGGCCCTGGCCTCGAAGGCCACCGGCTACCCCATCGCGAAGATCGCCGCGCTGCTGGCCGTCGGCTACCACCTCGACGAGCTGCCCAACGACATCACCAAGGAGACGAAGGCCGCCTTCGAGCCGACCATCGACTACGTCGTCACCAAGGTCCCGCGCTTCGCCTTCGAGAAGTTCCCCGGCGCCCCCGACGACCTCGGCACCCAGATGCGCTCGGTGGGCGAGGTGATGGCCATCGGCCGCACCTTCAAGGAGTCGCTCCTCAAGGCCGTGCGCTCTCTCGAGCTGGACGTGCGCTCCGGCACCGCGGCGCTCACAGACGCCGCCCTGGAGGGGCTGCTGCGCCCGAACCCGCGCCGCCTGGCGGCGGTCCTCGAGCTGCTGAGGCGAGGACGCTCGGTGCAGGCGCTGCACCGGTCGACGGGCATCGACCCCTGGTTCCTGTCGCAGCTCGCCGAGGTCGTCGCCGCCGAGCAGGAGGTGCGCCGGGCGGGCGACCCGCACGGCTGGGGCTGGGAGCTGTGGCGCGAGGTCAAGCGCCTCGGCTTCTCGGACGGCGACGTCGCCGAGCTCACGGGCACGCCCGCCGCCGAGGTCAGGCGCCTGCGGCTGGCGAAGGGCCAGGCGCCCGTCTACAAGACCGTCGACACCTGCGCCGCCGAGTTCGAGGCCTACACGCCCTACCTCTACTCCACCTACGAGTGGGAGGACGAGGCGCCGCCGACCGACAGGAAGAAGGTCGTGATACTGGGCTCGGGCCCGAACCGCATCGGGCAGGGCGTCGAGTTCGACTACGCCACCGTGCACGCCGTCTGGGCGCTGCAGGAGGCCGGGTTCGAGACGGTCATGGTGAACTCGAACCCCGAGACCGTCAGCACCGACTACGACACCGCCGACCGCCTCTACTTCGAGCCGCTGACCCTCGAGGACGTCCTCAACGTCATCGAGCACGAGAAGCCCGACGGCGTGATCGTCCAGCTCGGCGGCCAGACGCCGCTGAAGCTGGCGCGTGGCCTCGAGGCGGCCGGCGTGCCCATCTGGGGCACGTCCGCGTCGGCGATCCACGCCGCCGAGGACCGCGACGCCTTCCACGCCCTCTGTCGGCGCCTGGGCATCCCACAGCCCGAGGGCGGCGTCGCCGAGAGGCCCGAGGAGGCCGCGGCGCTCGCCGCGCGCATCGGCTACCCGGTGATGGTGAGGCCCAGCTACGTGCTGGGCGGACGGGCGATGCAGGTCGTGCGCTCCGCGGCGGAGCTGGAGAGGTACCTGCGCGA